>NZ_JBFBJT010000075.1:0-36829 GCF_040686175.1 Streptomyces sp. NPDC086077
GACCGGGACGCGCATCGCGATACCGTCCAGCTTGCCCTTGAGCTGCGGCAGGACCAGGGCGGTGGCCTTGGCCGACTACTGTCGGCACCGACCCTCCACCTCTGCCAGGGCGTTTTTGCGGGCGCGCCAGCCCTGCACCCTCCCGCCCTACTCGGGGGTGACCGCGGACTTCGGAGGTTCAGTAAAGGTCAGGCGACGTACAGGAAGGCGGGAATCAGCAGCAGGGGAAAAGTGATGGCCAGTTGCAGGGCCCAGGGGGCGTCCGGACCTTCACTATCCGGTTTGCCGGGGTTCTCCGCCTTCCAGGTCATGAACGTACGCATCGCCTTCCAGTGACCAACGGCGCACAGACCGCCGCCCACCAGTGCGGCGCAGTACACGGGGAGCCACTCAACCAGGGACTCCCCGTAGGGGCGGGACAGACCAACCAGGATCAGGAAGGTGGCGGCCGGGCCGCAGGAGACGAAGATCTTCTGCTGTCGGTTGACCATGCCCGGAAGCATCAGGGCGATGAAGAGCGCCGCGCTCAGGGCGGCGAAGAGCCACCATAGCGGCGACGTCTTGTCCAGCATGCTTAATTAAACCTTTCGTATGCGTGTGATGGTACTGAAAGGCCGGAGGGTACTGATGGCAGGCTCATCCGAACAGGTCGATGACGGCCGAGACACCGCTGTGGACGGCTCCCAGGGTCGCCGCGCCAACATGCCCCGCCTGGGATCCGGCCAAGCCGCCGAGGGCTCCCAGGCCCAGGCCCAGGCCCGTCTTGGCGGATTCTTGGACGAATTTGTCGCTGCCGAACCCGTATACCTTGCCGTTGTAGAGGAGCGCGGCGGCCGAGAAGACGAGTGATGCTCCTCCCAGCGCGGCCGCGAGGGGCTGCATCAACGGAACGCCTGGCCTACCACTCGCAGTTCGTCACCGTGCGCACCCCGGCCATCGAGACCCTGGCACGCCAGGTCCGCACGCTGATGATCCTCGGCCGGCATCAGCGCGTCACCGCACGTCCGTCCCTGATCGTCATCGGGCCGGCCACCACCGGCAAGACCACCGCGCTGCTGCAGGTCGGCCGGACCTGCCACCTCGCCCACACCCGCCGCGCCGCCCCGGGCTACGACAGTGTGCCCGTCGCCTATGTGCTGGTGCCGCCCGGCGCCACCGCCAAGACCCTGGCCGGGGAGTTCGCCCGCTACCTCGGCATCCCCGTCACCTCACGCATGACCACCGCGCAGATCACCACCGCCGTCTGCCACACCTACACCGCAGCCGGCACCGAGCTCGTACTGATCGACGAAATCCACCGGCTCAACCCCCCGCACCTCCACCGGCGCGGAGGCCGCCGACTGGCTCAAAGACCTCACCGAACGTGTGCCCGCCACGTTCGTCTACGCCGGCATCGACGTCACCGCCAGCGCCGTATTCACCGGAGTCCGCGGAGCACAACTCGCCGGACGGGCCTCCCTGATCGACTGCGGCGCACTGCCCGCCCGCGCCGGCGACCGGGAACCGTTCCGCGAACTGATCACCGCCCTGGAACAGGCCCTCGACCTCACCGCGCACCGGCCGGGCACCTGCCCAGACTCGCGCCCTACCTCCACGAACGGACCGCCGGACGGATCGGCAGCCTGGCCCGCCTGATCCGACAAGCCGCCATCGAAGCCATCCTCGACGGCCAAGAACGCATCACCAAGACGCTGCTGGACGGAATTGCGCTGGACCACCTCGCCGAGGAGCACTACCGGCCCCGGACCTGCCCAGGATCATGATCTGCACCCGCCACCAACAGGCCTCAAGCGTCCCCAGACACTCCGCACCCCTCCGCATCCGCCCCGTCGCCGAACTCACGCGGACCCGCCTCCGCGCCCGCCGCCGCCCGACAGCGGCCTCCCTGAGCTGGGCATCGACGACCACCACACGCTGGTACGACCACCATCAACACCTGCACGCACGCTGGCACACACGCCTGAACCGGCTCACCACCGCCAACCCCCACATCCCCCCAGCCCCGGCCTCCCCCACACTGACCTGCCGGAACCTGATCACCTACCCCGAGACCCTCACCCTCGCCACGGCCCTCGACCGCCTGCCCCCGCACCCCCTGACACGCACCCAGCAGATCGCCTTCCTCCACGACCTGGCCAGCCGCCTGAACCTGCCCCGCCGCGCACCCGCCGACCACGACCTGCTCTGGCAACGCCTCCACGCCCGCTGAACCACCCACGTGCCCCTGCTGCCCCGACCTCAGCACACCGGCCGACCAGGCCCCGTACCTATAGACGCGCCAACCACCGTGCGCAAAAACCACCGCCCCACCCAGCACACTGCGCAACACCAAACGCCCAGCCCAGCCCACGAATCCACCAGCACCCGACACCCGGCTACGCGTAGACCTCCCCCACGAAACAAACCCACCGCTCAAAACAACTGAGCAGCACCAGGCCACAACCAAGATCAATAAGCAGACGCGTCAGCTACGCCACAACGGTGAACCCCCGCCACGAGAAGGACAGACGGACGGGAGGACGACCAGCCCATGAGGCTCGGTGGCGCACATGCCGCAGTGCGGCGCATCTGGACAGTGGAACTGCGCCCGCAGGCGGACGGCCCTACACTCGTCTGCCCCTCGTGTACCGCCCGCACCTTCCCCCTGCAGGCGTCCTCCGCACGGTCGGCCGCCCTGTCCCATCTGGCCTGTCACGCCCGTGTGGACGCGTTGCCGCCGCACCTGCGCAGCTGCCAGTGTCGGCTGCGGGGCTGCGTCTGGCATCTGCGTCATCGCGGCTGTGCCGGGCGGGTGCTGCTGGCCCTGACCCGCGACCTCAGCGGCCGCACCTGGCGGCTGGCCGACGCATGCGCAGCCTGCGCGGCGGCGACCAGCCACACCGCCGTCGTACCGGACACTCTGCTCAGCCCTCACCGACCGGCCGCATCAGCCTCCGTCCGGCCGCGGGTGCACGGAGACGAGCCGCAACGGGTACGGAAGATGCTCACCCACCTCGCCTCCGCACTCGGCTGCGTCACCTCCCCCGCCGCCCGGCTGCTGGCCCTGCAATGCGCCCTGCGCGCCGACACACACGGCTGCGCCCGGCTGCCGGCCGGCCTGCTGCGCGGCATGCGCCTGCACCGGCACACCGAGGCGTGGCAGGAACTGGTGCAGGACGGCTGGCTCGACCTGCCCGATCCCCGGGCAGCGCCTTTGCAGGTGCGGTTGCTCGAGGACGCAGCGCTGAACCAGGCCCCGGGCCGCAGCGCCCGTCGGCGCGCCGCCCATTGGGCCCTGCAGCCCACCTCACTCATCGTTCCGGCGACGGCAAAACCCGCAGAACGGCTGACTGCCCTGGTCCTGGCCGCCCACACCACCGCGGCCGGCCCCAAAAGCCGACATGGCCGTTGTTGCCCGTCTCTGCGGGCACTCCCCCCAGCAGACCGGAGTACTGCTCGACCGGCTGGTCGCCGGCCGTACCCTGGCGGCCTGGCACCATCAGCGGGACACCGACGAGGTGTCCTGGCAGCTGTCACACCGTCAGGCACTCCTGGGACACGCGACAGTGCATCGCCCCCGGCCCTCGCGGTAGGGGCACACGGCGACGCCCCGGCCGGCGTGCAGGGCACTGCGGAAGCTTTCACTTCCGGTCACCTTCGGGCAGGACTGAGCCCGGCTGGAAGGTGACATGTGCTCGCATCGCTCAAGCTCGACATTTGTCACCGCTGAGCCCGGATCCACCGGCTTGATGCCTGTGGATAGCTTCTCCGGAAACGGGGAAGTGCCTTGTGACCTGCGATGATGGGAGTTCTTCACGCTTCCAGCACGCACGATCAGCAAGGCACTTCCGAGATGCAATCTTCCCATGCCGCAGCGAGGGTCTCCGCACGGTTTGATGATCCGGAGCTGGTCGGCTACGGCGGGCTGGCCCCGGTGGTGCGGCTGGCCGAGCGGTGCGGACTGCCCGCACTCGTCGACGAGCACGTCCGGCTGCCGGCCTCGAAGGACGGGACGGGGGCCTTCCCCGCGGCGAAGCTGATGTCGCTGGTCGGCGGCATGGTCGCCGGGGCGGACAGCATCGATGACATGGACCGGCTGCGGCACGGTGGGCTGCCGCGACTGTTCAGCGGGGTGCGGGCGCCGTCCACCCTGGGCAGCTTCCTGCGCTCCTTCAGCCACGGACACGTGAAGCAACTGCACGCGGTGGCCCGCCGGTTCCTGCCCCATCTGGCCGCGCACACCCCGCTGCTGCCCGGCGCCGGCCAGGTGGCCTTCCAGGACCGCTGTGGCGGCCTCGCTCTACCGCCTGCCCCGTTCTACGAGGGCGGTCCGCGCATCCTGGACGCCGACTGCCCCGAGGAGATGCCTGCAGAAGGCTGGTCGTTCCCGGCAGGGGACTGCCGGGTGTCCATGGCCTACAGCTTCATGATCGGCCCCGACGGTGCGTTCGGTATCGACGCCTACCGCTGGACGCCCCTGCATGCCAGCACTGACGGATGGGTGGAATCCCTAGCGCTCGCCGCTCATGCCCGCCGCTGGGCCACTACCGTCACAAGGGTCACGCGCGAGGCCGTCGACGCACTGGATCTCGGCGAATTCGAGCCAGTGCCCGAAGTACAGGGTATGACCGACTCGTGGTGGCGGGGCAAGGACTCCCTCATCCGTGTACCGGGGTGAGGCCGTAGGCCTTGACGCCCCGCAATGCCTCGAAGCGCACATTTACGGGGGTCTCGACGAGTGGGGCCTCCACGGCGGCTGACCCACGGGCCTTGGAACTGAGCATTTGGCCAGCGTCATCGGCCGTACGGGCAGCTCGAGGTCGATCCGGTACAGGGAGGCGGCGCGGGTGCAGGCGCGCTCCGGGCGGGTGGCGCTTCTCTGCACCAACAAGGGCGCCGCCGAGCGGAGGAGGTTAGTCCTGGGCGAGCCGGAGCCGTCCGAGGGAGCGCTCGTCTGCAAGCCACTCGTCGGCCTCATGATCGGCAATGAGTGCTGCCAGTCCAGCCCGCAGTTCAGGTTCGAGGCGGCTGCAAGCGTCTGTGAACGTCCTCAGGTCATCTGCGCTCCCCAGAAGGGTCACGAGCTGGAGGACTTGGCCGCTGTGGTCACGTGGAATGTTCAAGAGGTCGCCGGCAGCCGTGATCGTGCCACTGACCAGGTGCCGGCTGGGGAATCGCTCCAGGGCACCGTAGATAGCTTCGTGGGCGCCGTATCCCTGCTCCACCTGGAGCGACGCGATCAAGGCGTGAACTGCTGCGGGGCCCTCGGTGCCGTCGACCATGTCCGCAAGGGCTACGTAGCGGTCGTAGCGGTAGCCGGCCTCTTCGTCGGAGACGGAGGTGTTACCGTCCTGGACGAGCACGCCCGTCCTGAGCAGCTCTCGCCGCCAAGCATCGAAGTCACCGAATGACATGAGTGCTCCCTCTCGCGGCGGCCCGCTGGGCTGATGGCGGGTTCGACCTCGGACATTACCGAGCGCTCGGGTCGCGGCCTTCTGGTGGGTGCCCGATGACAAGCGTTGAGCAGGTCGACAACTCGCCCAGTGGCCTGGGCGGATGGAGGGGACGCGGCGGCAGTGCGGGCTCCACCGCGGTCGGCTTGAAGCTGAAGTCCCGCTCGTAGATCTCGACGGAGTGGCGGCGGACCCGTCCGGTGGTCGGGCCCTTCACCCGGGCGCTGTCGGCCGCCTGACTACCGGGCACCGAACACCACCGCGACGTCCTGCGGGTCGTACTGCTGAGACCACGCGGCCGGCTGAGCTGGGCGACCGTAGTGCTCGGCGAGCTTGTCGACCATGTCCTCCAGGCCGACCACGGTGTAGAGGGCAATGGTGGTGACATGCGCGTGCCGCAGGATTGTCTGCACCTCCGCCAAGGTCATCGCGGGGTCCCGGGCGAACCGGGTCGCTGCCGTGTATCTCGCGTCGTAAAGCGTCCAGTTCATGCCCAGCTGCTCGGTAGCCCGCTGGAGAATCCGCCGGGCCGCCCAGTAGGTCAGTGGCCGCGGCTCACCTCGCAAACGCGAGAAGTGCTCCTGACCTGCAACGATAGGGCTTGTCGAGAGTCCTGTTGGCTGCGAGGAAAGAAGCACTTCTCAGGGGAGGAAGCGTATCGGGTCGTACCCGCATATCCGCATCGAGGGCGGCGGCCGGGCTGTGGTCTCCCAGGCCGGGAGCGTGCTGTTGGTCGAGACCGTCCGCAAGGTCGGCTTGGACAGGGCAATATCAGCGGCGCTGGCGCCGTGGCGGAAGGCCAGGGCCGTACACGATCCGGGCAAGATCGTGCTGGATGTGGCGCTGGCGGTCGCGCTGGGCGGGGACTGTCCGGCCGATGTCGGGATGATGCGGGCCGAGCCGGCCGTGTTCGGCCCGGTGGCCTCTGACCCGACCGTCTCCCGCCTCATCAACACCCTGGCCGCGGCGGGCCCGAAGGCCCTGACCGCGATCCGTTCAGCACGAGCCGAAACACGCGAGCGCGTCTGGAGGTTGGCCGGAGCCTCGTCGCCGGACACGACCGGACAGGTGATCGTGGACCTGGACGGGGTGCTGGTTCTGGCCCACTCCGGCAAGCAGGACGCCACCGCGACCTGGAAGAAGACCTTCGGACACCACCCGCTGATGAGCTTCGTCGATCACGGAAGCGAGGAGCCGGTGGCCGGCCTGCTCAGGCCGGGCAACGCGGGCAGCAACACCGCCGCCGACCACATCGAAGCCGCCCAGCGCGCCCTGACCCAACTGCCGAAGAAGTACCGGCGCGGACGCCGGACGCCGATCCGCACCGACTCCGGAGGCGGAACCCACGAGTTCGTCGCCTGGCTCGCCCAGCGCGGCCGGTGGCTGTCGTACTCGGTCGGCATGACCATCACCGACGCCATCCACCACGTCGTCCTCAAGGTTCCGCCCGCCGCATGGACAGCGGCCGTCGAGCCGGGCGGCGAGATCCGCAACGGCGCCTGGGTCGCCGAACTCACCGGCAATGTCCTGGCCGGCTGGCCGCAGGGGATACGGCTGATCGTCCGCAAGGAACGGCCGCACCCCGGCGCCGAGTTGCGGCTCACCGACGCCGACGGCCTGCGGCTCACCGCGTTCGCCACCAACACCACCGGCGATCCGATCGCCGCACTCGAACTGCGGCACCGCCACCGCGCGAGGGCCGAGGACCGCATCCGGGCCACCCGCGCCACCGGCCTGCGCAACCTCCCCCTGCACGACACCGCACAGAACCAGATCTGGCTGGAGATCGTCCAGTTCGCCCTCGACCTGCTGGCCTGGACGCCCATGCTCGCCCTGACCGGAGAAACCCGCAGGTGGGAGCCCCGTCGTCTCCGGCTCCGTCTCTTCTCCGCCGCCCAGATCATCAGGACCGCCCGCCGCCTGCACCTGAGGTTCGCACGCCACTGGCCCTGGACAGACGTAATCACCGAAGCCATGGCACGGCTCGAAGCCCTCCCCAACCCCAGCTGACCAGCCTGTTCCCATCCCTGCGAGCAGCACCACCCCGACCGGATCCGTGGAACCCGGCGCCCACCCGACGCGACAGCCGGGCCATCAGCATGTCCGCGAGCCGAAATCTCCACCCTGAATGAGCAGACAGGGTCCGCGAGCAAGCTGACGGACCCTCATGCAAGATCGAGGTTAACGGGGGGACGCCCGGGTCAGACATAACGTAACGCCGGGTGCCGCGTCATGGAATCACCCTCGATCAAAGCGGGCACTATGGGGTACCAATCGCTGCCCTTTTGATCAGAATCGGGCGGCAGGCCCAGGTCAGCGGCCCTCGGTTCCACCGCCGAATCCCACACCGCGACGAACTATTGCGTTGCCATGGGCATCTCGTTGCATACGACATCCGGTCCTGCGTCAACACCTTCACTGAATGGCGTAGATCACGTGGCGACATCGCGCCATGGCTCGCAACCGCCACCCTATTCTCTAGATGAACTACTCCTCGGTTACGCATCATTCACCCGAGTTCTTGATTCACTGCGCCCTCAGTTCAGTTAGGGATAACCCATGCCTCCATCACCAGCACCGGGCCGAAGAGTGCCTGTCGTCGGCATAGCCTTGGCCCTTCTGGCATCACTCGGCAGTGCGTCGGCGATCGCCGCGCCGAATACCCCTGCGCCGACACTCCGGTCCTCGCCGGCACCGCATCCGGTTCCACCGGCGCCTCCCGCCCCATCACCCTGATCAACAGCGACGAGGTGACCGTGACCGACTCTGACACCTCCCCCCTCATCGACGTGAGGGGCAGTCAGGGCGAGCCGGTGGCGGCGGACATCAGCGTCGTCGACGGTGAGACCTATGTGTTTCCGAGCGAGGTCCTGCCGTACATCGCGGAAGGCACCCTGGACAGGCAGCTGTTCAACATCACGCGGCTGCTCGACTACGGCTACGACGACGCCCGCAGTGACCAGCTGCCGCTGATCGTCCGGTACGCCGACGCCGCCGACGCGCGCAAGGCAGTCGTGCCGCAGGGCGCAAAGCGGGTGCGCACCCTGACGAGCATCCGCGGTTCCGCCGTGGAGCGCCCGCGTGCGGAGGCCGCGGCCTTCTGGGCCTCCTTGACCAGCGGAAGGGACGCCGCCGCTACGGGACGCGGTGGGCGGGACACCTCCGTTCTCGCGGGCGGCATCGAACGCGTATGGCTGGACGGCAAGGTGAAGGCCGCGTTGTCCGACACGGTCGGGCAGGTCGGCGCGCCCGAGGTGTGGCGCGGCGGCAACACCGCGGCGGGCGTCGATGTCGCGGTGCTGGACACCGGCGTCGACAGGACGCATCCCGATCTCGCGGGGCAGATCGCCGCCACGCGGAGTTTCCGTCCCGGACGAGACGGTCGACGACGCCGACAGGCACGGAACCCATGTCGCCTCCACCATCGCCGGAACTGGGTCCTCCTCGGACGGCAAGGAGAAGGGTGTCGCCCCCCGGGGCGCGACTGCACATCGGCAAGGCACTGGACAACAGCGGGTCCGGTCAGGACTCCTGGGTCCTTGCCGCCATGGAGTGGGCGGCGCGCGACCAGAAAGCGAAAGTCGTCAGCATGAGTCTGGGCGGCGGCCCGACCGACGGCACCGACCCGCTGAGCACCGCCGTCAACAACCTCAGCGCCGAGACCGGCGCACTGTTCACGATCGCCGCCGGCAACAGCTTCCGGAACTTCACCGTCGGCGCCCCCGGCGCGGCGGACGCGGCGCTGACCGTCGGCGCCGTCGACTCCGCCGACGCGCTCGCCGGCTTCTCCTCCCGCGGTCCCCGCGTCGGTGACTTCGCGGTCAAACCGGAGATCACCGCCCCTGGCGTCGATGTGCTCGCGGCCCGCTCACAGCTGGCACCCGGCGAGGGCTTCTACACGACGATGAGCGGCACCTCGATGGCCACTCCGCACGTAGCGGGTGTGGTCGCCCTGCTGGCTGTCGAACATCCCGACTGGACCGGTGCGCAGCTCAAGGACGCGCTGGTCAGCACGGCCAAGCCGACTCCGGACCACATCCCCTTCGACGGCGGCAACGGGCGGGTGGACGCCGTGGCCGCGACCCGTGCCACCGTCTACGCCACCGGCGTCGTCTCCGTCGGCCTGCACGAGGTGCCCGCGGCCCCCGGAACGACCGTCGACCGCGAGGTCACCTACACCAACACCGGCGCCCGTGACCCTGGACCTCAAGTTGGACGCTGCCACCGCCCCGGCCGGCCTGTTCACGCTGTCCGCTTCCGAGGTGGCGGTCCCCGCCGGCGGCACCCGCACGGTCGTCGTCTCGTCCCACCTGGACGAGGCCGCCCAGGACCACGCCTACTCCGCCCGGATCGAGGCCGTGGACAGGGCGTTGTCAGAGCGACGACTTCGGTGGGTCTCGGCACGGTAAGTGAGAAGGCCGTCGTCGAAATGAAGGTCAAGGACCGCTCCGGCAACCCCGCGACCGGTGCTGTCCGGCTGTTCGCCCAACGCGCGGGCGGTACGGTACCGGCCAGGACGTACGCGACGTGGCCATGGGCTCATCGGCCCGACTGCGCCTGGAACCATGCCTGTGGTCCTTCTCCGCACTGATCGACGTGCAGGGCGTCCAGGGTCCGAACTCCCTCGGCCGCGCCCTCGTCACCCTGCCGGAGGTCCGGGTCGACGACGGCATGCCGATCACGCTGGACGCGTCCAAGACCCGGCGGGTCACCGCGGCCACTCCGAAGAAGTCCGTGACCACGTACGCGCGGGTCGACTTCACCTGCTCGTTGACGGGGACGGACACCACTCGGGTCTCCTTCAACCTCCTGCCCGTCTACGACAGTTTCTTTGCCACGCCGACTCCCCGGAAGGTGACGAAGGGGACTCTCGACCTGCGGGTGCGCTGGCGGAACGAGGAGCCGACTCTGACACTGGCCACGGGTCGGGACACCGTCGAGACCGTCCTCGTACGGCGCGGTGAGCGCGCCCTGCCCGAGGGCACCAGCCGTCTGGACGCCGTCTACGCGGGCAAGGGCGCGCCGGACGACTACGCCGGACTCCGGGTACGCGGCAAAGTCGCCCTCGTCCAGCGCGACCCCCTCGTCACGCTGACCGAACAGAGCGCCGCCGCCGCGGCAGCCGGGGCCAAGGCCCTGATCGTGGCCGACCCCGGCCCCCAGCAACTGGACCCGCGAACAGAGGCCACGCCACCCCTGACCGTCGTCACCGTCGGCCATGACGAAGGCCTGCGACTGATGCGTCTGGCCGAACGCGGCCCGGTGCCGCTGAAGATCTCCTACGACGCCGAGACCGACTACCTCTACGACCTCGTCGGCTCGTGGGAGAAGGCGCTCCCGGACAACCCGACGTACCAGCCGAGGTCCCAGGACCTCGCAACGGTGGACGTCTCGTTCGAGCACTACCGGGACGCCGACGCGACGGAGTTCCGCTATGACGCCAGGCCCGGTGAGTACGGGATCACGGCGGGCTACCACCTGCCCCGTCCGGCACGCGGCACCCGTACCGACTGGGTGACCGCCGACCCCGGCGTCGTGTGGCGCCAGAGCGCGGTGGTCGTCGGGGAACTGCGCTCCATCGGCGCTCCCGAGGCCCTGCGGCCGGGCAGCGAGACACGTGAGCGGTGGTCGTCCGGACCCGGCGCGGAGCTGCCGCCTACCTCGGCCATCCGCACGGTCGGTATGGAGGTCTCCTACGACGACGGCGCCACCTGGCGCAAGGCCGCGCTGTCCCGCACCTCGGACCGTTGGCGCACCACGCTTGACGCGCCGCACCGGGCCGAGTACGCCACGGTGCGCGCCACCGCCCGCGACGACCGCGGTAACGCGGTGCAGCAGACCGTCGTCCGGGCGTTCGGCTTGAAGTAGCGACACCGACGGCCCGGGAGGTCGGATCATACGGAGTAGGCTCGGCCGGCTTGCCGCCGGGCCTCCTCCCCTTCCGATCCCGCGGAATGGTACGGCCGCAGGTGCGGGCTACTGCCGGGCGGGCGAGTGAGTACGTCATCGCGGAGGGCTGCCGGGCCATGAACCAGGCGATCTGAGTCATTGCGCGTATGGATCCGAACGCCCCTCGCAGGCAGGTTCTCTGCCAGGCGACGCGGACCCAACTGCTCCTCCCTGACGTCGCCCGGAAACCGGTCGACCGTGCACGCACCGAGGAGTTCTCACAAGTGAGTCCGGGTCCCGAGCGGCCGCCCGCGGTCGTCGTCCTGGCCGACGATCCAGTGCCTCGTGAGGCCGTGACGGGGTATCTGCGCTCCCGGCCGCAGATGGTGGAAGCGCTCGGCTTCGAGGACCGGGCCAGGGCCGATGTGATGGGGGTGCTCGCAACGGACGTGACCTCCCAGACACTCGCCAGCATCAGGGAAGCCTCTCTGGAGACCGGCCATCCTGACATGCGCGTGGTCCTCGTGGCCGACAGCATCACCGAGGCCCAGCTGACAGGGGCCATCAGCCACAGGGCGGCTTCAAGTTCCTGGTAGGAGCGGGGTGTCGGTGATGCCCCAGATCCAGACGGCGTGTTCGGGGCGTCACGGATCGCTCGGGTGGTCTTGGCGATGTTGTCCGCTCGCAGCAGTCGCAGCCTGCCGATGGCCAGGTTCCGCAGAGCGGCCGTCGCCCGCGGCGCGCTGCCGGTGTGAACGGTGGAGGCATCCTCGGCGAACACCACGTCTCTGACATGGTGGCTGGGATTTTCGATCCCCCAGTGCCCGCGGACGTATCCGCCCAGGTCAGCAGCGCTGGCCTGGTGGGTATCGAGGCTGGTGACGGCTAGACAGTCTCCCGGGTCTGCCGCTTGCCGCTCTCCTTGCGGCGCCGGTGGATGCGCAAGGCCAGCCGAGCTTCCGGGAAGGCGATCCCGCCCAGGTTCGCCGCGATGGCCATAGTCTCGACCGAGCGGGACTCCCGCCGCCCGTGCCCGGTCCCGGAGACGGTGTGTGCTACGGGCACCTGTTCCCATGGCAGGGCCTTGACCTGGGCCGACGCGGTCGGCTGGTTTCCCTTGATCACCGCGATGTAGTGGGTTTTCTTCTCCTGCACCAGCCAGCGCACCTGGTCCTTGACGCTGTGCAGGGCGTCGAAGGTGACCACGGTGCCGGCCAGGTCGAGTGGTTCCAGCAGCGGACGCAAGGCGGCCGTCTCGTTGGTCTTGGCCCCTGCCTCCCGCTGGGCCAGGGTGATGGTGGGGGCGTGGGTGACGGCGGACAGCAGATGCCGGTGGCGCTGTTGCCGGCGCGCGGAGCCGGATAGTGCCTTGCCGTCCACCGCGATCGCCGGCCGCGGCGCAGAGCCCGTGCCGCGGCCCACGACATCGGTGTGGTCGCATCCGGCCAGGTAGGCGCCGATCGCGGCGTCCAGGGCATCACCGTCGAGGGCTGCCAGGAGCCGGGTGAGGGTGGCATGGGACGGGGCGCGGCGGCGTCCGGGCAGGTGGCGGCGGATGCCGAGCTGTTCCACCACCGTCGTGGTGGCGCGCTGTCCCCACTCGGTGATCTCGGTGATGGTCCGGGCGCCGGAGACGACTGCGCAGGCGCAGACCAGCAGCAAGCCGACCAGGGGATACCACCGCCCGCGACACGAACGCGGGTCGGGTACGCGCTGGAGGTGGGCACGCAGGCGGCCGGTGTCGTGCTGGTGGAGGGGCTCAGTTTCACCAGGACGGCAGGGACCGGGGAGGATGGAACGGCAGGCACGGGACCTCGATGTGATCAGCTGGCGTAGACTCCCTGATGCTCACCGGTCTCATGCCGGTGCTGTTGCCACGTCAACTCCCCCCGGGCACGGGCAATCTACGCGATCCCGGAACTTGCAACCACCCTGGACGACAGCGGGCGCGACGGCGAAGAGTATCCCCAGGTCGATCAGCATGTACGGGTGGACGTGCGGCTCCGAACGCCCGGTTGCACACGGCCGGGGCGCGCCGTAGGCCCGCGGGCCGGTCGTTCATGCCGTGAGTACGGCGAAGTGTCGTTGCCGATGTCTTACCTGTGCGCACCTACGGCCTTGCTGGTGACAACGAGCCTGCCTGTGTGACTGCTATCGTGCTTCGGCTCATCGGTTCTTTTTCTTCCTGGTTCGGCTTCCTGAATTCAGTAATCCAGGTCCATGTAGTCGATGTCGTTGATTTCGACGTCCGGGAGTCCCAGGGCGCGGCTGCCTGCGTCCTAGAAATAGATTTCCTTGAATACTTCGGCGATGATTCCGTGCATCTGCTGGTCGCTTGCGCTTGCATCGCAGGCGTCGAACAGGCGCTGTGCGTATGCCGGGGGAGGTGGACGGTGAGGCGGCGGAAGCGTCCTCGTCGGTCGTGCCGATGGGCGCGGTGTAGCCGAACCGGGCCCGCGCCTCACGGTGATGCCGCCGGTGCTGGAGAATATCCAGCGCGACTGGCACCGGAACGGTGACGGACATGGTCTGCACCGCGGTCAGGTCGGTGGCGTTGATCGTGTCGGCGGCTTCTGGCCGATCTCCCCTACCGGCCAGATGCTCGAAGCGGCTGCCGGTGAATGGCATCGCGCCGAGAGGCCAATGTGAGTGAGGTGCTCTACGCCCCATTTTCTGAGCATGGCAAATGCCGGTACAAGGGCGGTGCCTGCTTCGGTAAGCCGATACGAGACGCGTACGGGATGGCCTTGGATCACATCCCGTGCAACGAGACCATTAGCGGAAAGCTCTGCCAAACGGTCTGACAGTACCCGGGCACTGATTCCGGCGACGGAGCGGAGCAACTCATTGAAGAAGTAAGGATTCTGCATCAATGCTGCCAGAATCAGACCGTTCCAGCGCTTGCCCAAAAGCTTTGACAGTTCCCTGATACCTTCGCATGGGTCCTGTTCCGTCGCGCAACCGTCATCCGGTGCATTGCGCATCGCGCCTTCCTCCTTCGCCGAGTAGCTGCGGCACAACGAGCTGAAGTTCCACACCCGCGGTCAGCCAATGCGGAGATTGGCACTCAGGCGACTCACACACTCGGCCAGGGCTCAGCATTGAGCTGATCAGCTGGCAGGCCAGATGCACGAGAAGGATACCGACTGAAACATTTGATCCCATGTGCCATATTTCGGAGTGCACGCCGAATCCAAGCAAGGCAGAGGTGACAGGCAGGGCGGGAGGACGACTGCTGCCACACGTTCTGACGTTGCGTTTGGGAGGTTTGCGTTCTCAGCGGGATCTCTCCTGCGCCACGAGTTCGCGGGCGGCCGGGGCCACTTCGGCGCCGAAGCGTTCGATCGTCGCCGCGTGGTCGCCACCGATGATGAACGCACTGATGCCGTGCTCGAGTGCGAGATGGGCGATCTGCTCCGGCCATGTCTGCGGGGGGCCGTTGAGCAGCCCGCGTGAGGTGGGCGAGAACTGGACCTGCATGAAGTTCATCAAGCGGCGCACGGCCGACGGAGAACGTCCTGCCGATTCCGCTGCCTCATCGATGCGAGCGTTCATCTCCGGCAGCGAGTCCACTCCCCGGGGCAGGTACTCCATGGAGGGTAGCCAGCCGTCGCCCACAGCGCCGGTGAGGGCGAGCATTCTGGGCTTGTACGCGCCGACCCAGACGGCGATGTCGTGTGCAGGCCGGGGACCGCGCCTGG
Source organism: Streptomyces sp. NPDC086077 (assembly GCF_040686175.1). Taxonomy (NCBI): domain Bacteria; kingdom Bacillati; phylum Actinomycetota; class Actinomycetes; order Kitasatosporales; family Streptomycetaceae; genus Streptomyces; species Streptomyces sp. NPDC086077. Next base: position 15,023 of record NZ_JBFBJT010000075.1, read on the forward strand.
CCCCGTTGAGCTCGTAGTACCGGCCGTGGTGCCGGACTTCGCCGGGTGCGTCGGTGTCCCACAGGTCGCGGATGACGGCGATCCCCTCGCGCAAAGCCTCGACGCCCTGTGCGGCCGTGAGCCGACGGCCTCCCATGGCCTCGATGCCGTCCCAGAAGGCACCGGCACCGATGCCCAGTTCGAAGCGTCCGCCCGAGAGGAGGTCCAACGAGGCGGCCGCGCGTGCCAGGACGGCCGGCGGGCGGAGGGGCAAGCTGGTGACGTTCGCGCTGATACGGACGTTCTCGGTGCGGGCGGCCACGTACGTGAGGAGTGTGGAGGTGTCCAGGAACGAAGCCTGGTAGGGGTGGTCCTGAAAGGTGACGAGGTCAAGGCCCGCACGGTCGGCGGTCACTGCGAGGTCGACGACCTGCTGGGCCGCGCCGGCAGACGGGGTGATGAACGAGCCGAAGAGCAGCTCGTGTCCGTAATCGCTCACGGGGAGCTCCTCACATTTCGCGTGCGTCGGCCGAGGCGGCCGGCAGAGGGTGGGGGTCGATGTTGAAGTTGTCGCGGAAAAGGTTGTCCGGGTCGTATCGGCGCTTGACCTCCCGCAGCCGGTCCAGGACCTGGGGCGGGAAGGCGTCGCGGAGTCGCTCGGGCCGGGGATCGGTCTCGAAGCTGAGGTAGAGGCCGTCGAAGTGGTGGCGCAGCGGGTCCCAGACCTCATTGAGGTTGTCGTGGTTCCCGCCCATGGCGGTCACCTGGAAGGCGGATGTCCGGTGGGGGAACGCCATGGCGTCGGCAGGGACCTCGGCGATGGCCCCACCCATCGCCCGGAGTTCGAAGAAGTACACCTGACCGGTGCGCAGGAGGTCAGCGGCATCGCGGGCGAATTCGGAGGTGAGCTCGGGCAGGAAGGCCGAGCGGGAGACCGGGTCACCGAAGCCGCTGTGGCCTTCCGGGCCCACATCGGCGGCAGATCCCATGACGCCTGCGTACGGGGTGACCACAACCTGCCGCTGGGTGAGCGTTCCGATCTGCGCGAAGGGCGTCAGCCGCTCCACGATGATGTCGGGATCGGGGTTGTCGACGATTCCGAGGAGCTGGATGTTCCAGTTGCCCTGCCGGGGACGTCCGGTGATCAGGAAGACCGTGGTGTCACGAGGCGCCTCGGAAGCAATCTTGCCGAAATCGGTCAACGCCTGTGCAATGTCCGTCGTGAAGAGCCCCAGCTGTGCGTAGCCGACCTGCCCGACCTCATCCACCTGGAATTCGAACGCCGTACCGACGCCGAAGTTCGCGCCGGCTCCACGCACCGCCCAGAACAGCTCAGGGTGCTCCTCGGCGCTGGCCCGTATGTGACGACCGTCGGCCAGCACCATCTCCACGGCGCGCAGGTGGTCGATGGTGAGCCCGTGCGCGCGGCCGAGCAGTCCGATGCCCCCGGCGGTCGCCAGTCCGCCGACGCCGACACCGCCGTAGTCACCGGAGCCGAGCGCCCAGCCGTGGGGGTGCAGGGCGGCCGACACCTGCTTCCAGGTCGCGCCAGGACCTATCCGCACCAGGCGCTCCGCAGCGTCCAGCACAGTGATGTCGTTCATCCGTCCCACGTCGACGACGAGGCCGCCCTTGTTGGTCGAGCGGCCGCTCACGCCATGGCCGGCGCTTCGGATGCCGAGGGGCAGATGCGTATGGCGTCTCGCGAAACCGAGAGCGTCCGCGACTTCCTCAGCTGTCTTGGGGCGCAGGACCAGTCCAGGCGCGCCACCTCGCAGATAGTTGGACGCGACACCGCGATATCCGGGATCGCCCGGTTCGACCGCGTCATCCACGAGGGACTGGGGAACAGAGTCGTACTCGATCCCGGGCCGCCGACGAGAGCGTGCCGCGAGCGGTCGCTGACGCCGGGCGGCCACGGAGCCGGCCTCGGAGAGAGCCGCGAGCCGCTCAACCTCGCGGGCAGAGTCGACGGGTACGACAACCGGCCGGCCTCCTTCCGCCAGGGCGGCCAACTCCTCCGCCGACGCGTCGCGAGGGGCGTTCACCCACGCTGCAGAATCGGTGATGATCCTGCCCGGCGCCAGCGCCTCCAAGCTCTCTGCGGCCTTCGCGACCAGGCTGCGGTAAGGCACCGAGGCGTCCGAAGGCGAGGATCCCACCACGTCCTGAAGGTGCACACCCAGGCTGATGCGGTCTGTCTTCCCAGCCAGCCAGGCGACAGCCGTCCAAGGATCCATGACGGCTGAGCGGAGGTGGGCATCGCTGCTGTGCCCTTCCTGGTCCGGCGTTGCATCGAGCTTGTTCTGCGCGCGATCGGCCGCGCCGGAGCTGTCCACGACGACCAAAGCAAGACCGCGTTCCTCGGCCAGCCTGGCGAGCTCCACCAGCCTGCCACTGACGCCGCCGGACTCCGACGGATCGAGGGCGACTCCCAGTTCCATTGCCTGTCCTATCCCTGATGCGAGCCACCAGAATGCGTTGCTGCCTCAATAATGTACAGCGGCAAATCATTGTGGCAGCCACGGAATGATCGGCACAATCGGGCATAAGTTGCCATTCGGGGCGCGTACTGATGCGCAGAGTGTCCGAACAAAAGCAGAGAGCATTTACTGTTATGCAGTTCACTGCTGCCAGCGGACGTCGGCGCGCACGGATGGCGCGACGACAGTCAGTGGCGCCTCGGAGGCGACGATCGAGAGGTGGGGTGATGCGTGATTGCTGGCAGTGAGGGCCGCTTCACCGGCGCGTGCGACAAGGCGCTGCGCGGTTGCCACAGGTGCGCACGCCACAAACAAGGGAGTCGCCGGTCTCGGCGTGCCCCCCATAGAAGTCCTCCTCTTCTACGGGCTACGGAGTTGTGTCGCTGAGCGGGCGAGGCGGATCAGTCCTGCGCGTATCCGTTGCTCGCCCAGTTCTGGGAGGAGGGCGGCTACGTGTTCGGCGGCCAGGGCGGCCAGTAGTGCGTGAGCGGCATGCTCGGGGTCGGGTGTGGCATCCAGCAGCATCGCGGTGTGGCGGTGCCAGAACCGGTAGGCCCCGTTTCGGTACCGGGCGCATACCGCGGCGGTTTCCGAGGTGCGCTGGAGAGTCAGGTTGTCCAGCAAATAGTCCAGGTAGGCGCTGACGAATGCGACGAGCCGATCCTCGGCCGGGGCCCCGGGGCCAAGCGGCGGCGGCCCGTACAAGATCGCCTTCTGCAGTGCGCGTTCCTGGGTGTCGAGAAGTGCGGCGGCTAGCCCTGATTTGTCGCCGAAGCGTCGATACACCGTCCCTTTGCCAACGCCGGCGGCTACGGCCACTTCGTCCATGGAGACGGCTTCGGCCCCCTTCTCGGCATACAACCGAGCGGCAGCCTCCAGCACATCGGCCCGACTGCGTGCCGAACGTGCTTGCTCCTTCGGCGGCGGGGTGTGCAGTATTTCCAACAGCGCTGCAGAAGCGGACTCTCGTCCGCTATTTTCGCGATCCACGATCGGACTCCGATTTTCGAAACTGCGCGCTGCCCGAGTTCTATGCGGCTGACCTGTCTGATGCGAGATCTGCGACACGATGTGTTCAGCCGATCGACCCGTAACCACTTCGGCGAGGCGGGTTGAGGATCCGAGCCACGTCGATCGGGGTAAGCCCGCTCCTTAGACAGGTCCCGGTCGACCCTGACGGACCACTTCTCCGCCTCGCACTCTCGTGTCCGAGCCCCCGTACCCGAGGGTCTCGCAGTCCGGTGTCCCCGCTGCGGTGGATGGTGAAGTCGACCAAAGTCCGACAGTCCCCAACCGTGACCGAGCTCCCCCTGTGCCGCTGCCGGGTGAGCTCGGCCACCGTGCCAGTCCTCGCCTCGTAGCGGAACCGGGGATCATTTCGTGACAGATCCGGTGAGCAGGATATTCAACAGAGATTCCGCAGGTACTGATGACCGCCCACCACATGGCTGCACGAGCGGCGGGCTGTGTGCACGCCGCCTGAAGTCGGCGATGCGACTCAGGCGGCAGCGAGTCCGGCCTTCAGACGTGCAGCGATCTTGACGACGCGCTCGCCCTGGACGCGGGCAGCGGCTCGGGTGGTGTCATTGACCGGATTGTTGCCCTGCTCGTCGACGTGGGACGTGCCGTACGGGTTGCCGTCGGCAAACTTGGCGGCGTCGGTGTAGCCGGGGGAGACGATGATGCCGCCGAAGTGGTGGATGGAGTTGTACAGCGCGAGCAGCGTGGACTCCTGGCCGCCGTGGTGGGTGGCCGAGGAGGTGAAGCCGCTGTACACCTTGTCGGCGAGCTTGCCCTGGGCCCACAGGCCGCCGAGCGTGTCGATGAACTGCTTGAGCTGGGATGCGATGTTGCCGAAACGGGTGGGGCTGCCGAAGATCACGGCATCGGCCCACTCCAGGTCCTCAGGAACAGCCTGGGGAATGGCCGCGGTCGCTGCTGCATTAGCGGCCCAGAGGGGATTGGCTTCAATGGCTGCCTGGGGGGCCAGCTCGGTGGCCTTGCGGAGGCGGACCTCCGCACCGGCCTTCTCCGCAGCCTGTGCGATCTCGTCGGCGATCGCGGAAATGATGCCGGTGGAAGAGTAGTAGACGATGGTCAGCTTGACGGGGCTGGACACTGCGGTGCTCTCCGTGAGGTCGGTGGGGTGTTGCGCTGAAGATGCCTGTGGCGGCTTGTTGCCCGGGGCGGACCGCGGGTGGCCCGACGTGGTCATCGGGCGGTTGGCGGTCAGAGCCGGAAGGCGAAGGACGCAGCGTTCGTCGCCGGGGTGGGCTGGCTGGTCACTCGGCCCGGAGTGCGGCCGCCGGTGGACGGCGGCCGCACCCTTTGACGGTGCTACTGCTCAGGCGATGTAGAAGGGACCGCCGTTGCCTTCCTTCTGGTAACCGAAGTGGCTCCGCTCGGTGCGAGAGGTCTCCGCGACGGTCCAGGCGTGGTACTTGGTGTTGACGGTGGCGCCGGCGAGCCGCTCGGGCCAGGTCTGACCGTTGGAGGTCGTCTTGGTGAGGGTCTTCTCGGTGACGTAGTTCGCGATCGAGTTGATCCAGTTCTCGCCGCCGACGAGCTGGTGCTCACGGCCCAGCCCCTCGATGAAGCCCAGCAGGGCCTCGTTGTTGCTCATCTCCCGGAGGGCCTCCTGGGAGAAGTTCAGCACGTCGTGCCAGTACTCGCGCACGATCTCGACGTCCTCGCGGGTTCCCCAGCGGGAGATGTGGCCACCGATGAGGGCCTTGAAGTCGTAGGAGAGAATGTCGTCGTGGGCCTGGTAGAAGCCGCTGATGTTCTCCGAGACGTCGCAGTGCATGAAGGTCACGGAGCCAGGGCTCACAATGTCGATCTTGGTGAGGACCTTCTGCTCGGGGCCGTAGATGTAGATGTTGCCCGGGCAGTGGTCGGCACCCTTGTACGACAGCTCCAGCTTGACGCCGCCGACCTCGAGCTCCGCGTCCGTGTGGAAGGTCTCGGTGGGCAGCGGGCGGTACTTGTCGGGGAAGCGGGTCAGCAGCTCGCGCGTGATGTCATGCGCGATGATCTTGACCTCAGGCCCGAACTGGGACGCGGCACCGATGTGGTCCGAGTGCCAGTGGCTGTAGATCAGGTGCGTGATGGGCTCCCGCGTGACCGAGCGCACCGCTGACTGGATGTTCTCGCCGAGTCCGGGCGGAGCGTCGATCACGATGACGCCGCTGCCCGTGACGACGAAGCCGCCGTCGTAGCCGGACGGGCTCGTGACCCAGTAGAAGTTGCCGCCGTCGCCGACGTTCTCGACGTGGTAGCCCTTCTCGTAGAAGGAGGGGTCGTTGAGGTACTCCGGCATGAACTGCTTCGGAGACGGCACGTGCTCGGAAGCCAGAGCCTTCGGGAAGCCCCACTTCGTCGAGTAGAAGTCGCCGTACTTGCTAGCCATGGTCGTCCTTGTCTGTGACCGGGCGGAGGCCCCCGGGCCCGGCAGGTGTGTCATCGGCGCGGACCGGATGAGGAGAGGCAGTCTTCTTGGCGGCGTCTACTGCCGCGCACTGAGGGCTTCAACGCCTCCGCGGAACGTTTGCCCGGCAAGCATGTTGCGAGACAAAACATCTGTCAATCGCAACGATTCTCCGGCGTCACCGGCTCAACCGTCGCCCATCGGGCGCCGAGACCGCCCGTGAACTGCATCTATCACGCTAGGTAATAGAACACTCACGGATGCGACTGGGGATCGTGTGGCCGGAAGCACATTCGTTTGACAAGACGTTCTTCGCCGCACATTGTTTATGTACCTAAATCATTGCGTTGCCAACACAACGCCAGTCCACCCGTAAGGACCCGTCATGCGCATCCGGGCAGCAGTAGCCGAGGGCCAGAGCGAGCCATTGGTGATCCATGAGCTTGAGCTCGACGAACCGAAGGACGATGAAGTCCTCGTGAGGCTCGTGGCCACAGGCATCTGCCAGACCGACGCCCACGCCTGGCACCAGCGCATACCGGTCGGCCTGCCCCACGTACTCGGACATGAAGGCGCCGGTGTCGTCGAGAAAGTCGGCAAGTCGGTTGATGACGTGCAGCCCGGTGACCACGTCGTTCTGTCATTCCAGTCGTGCGGGCGGTGCGAACCCTGCCTCGAGGGGCACCCGGCGTACTGCGATCAGGCCTTCACCGCCAACTTTTCCGGCGCCCGGCTCGATGGCAGCCGCGGGATCCGCCGCATCAGCACGAAGGACGGCGAGACCACAGAGCTCAACGGCCACTTCTTCGGGCAGTCGTCATTCGCGACGCACGCCCTGACAAGCGTTTCGAACACCGTCAAGGTGCCCAAGGACGCGCCGCTGGAACTGCTGGCCCCGCTCGGCTGCGGTCTGCAGACAGGTGCCGGGGCCGTGATGAACTCGTTTTCACTCCCGGCGGGAGCGAGTATCGCCGTACTGGGTGTCGGCGCCGTCGGATTCGGTGCCCTGATGGCAGCCCGGGTGGCCTGCGCGGCAAAGATCATCGCCGTCGACGTCCATGCCGAACGTCTGACACTGGCGAAGGAGTTGGGTGCGACACACACCATCGATGTCCGTCAGGGCGATGTGACCGCGGCCATCAGGGAGATCGCACCCAGAGGCGTCGACTTCGTTCTCGACACCACGGGCCGTCCAGAAATGCTCAGCCACGCGGTCGCGTCCCTGGCGTCGATGGGGCAGGTCGGGCTCGTCGCGGGCGGGTCGCCGGAAGCAGCAGTACCCGCCGCAGAGCTCGCTCTCGGAAAGAGCGTGGCGGGAATCGTCCAAGGCGACGCCGTTCCGCAGCGGTTCATCCCTCAGCTCGTCGAGCTGTTCCAGGCCGGCCGCTTCCCTGTCGACCGCCTGGTGCGCTTCTACGACTTCGAGGACATCAACGCCGCGTTCGACGACGCCGCCCGAGGTGAAGTCGTCAAGCCTGTCCTGCGCTTCGCCAGCCCGGTCAGCTGACGGGTCGGACGCGCCCCCGGGTACGGGTGCGTCACCGCATCGCGGGCAGTGCTCACGCCGCCCGGCTCCCCGGCCACCCGACATCACGCTCCCCGCTCCCGGATTCTCATATCCCACCGGCCAGCCGAAACATGACACGGGCTTGCCGGCCAGCCGTTTGCCCCCTCGCCGCATCCTTGTGCGCTCCGCCCTTAGGTGACCCATGCCTTCACTGTCGGCCTCCCGTGCCTTTTCCACCCGAACGACCCTGCTCGTCCTTCTCCTTGCCGTCTTCGCTTTCGCTCTGCTGCAGTCGTTGATCAACCCGGTGCTGCCCGCGTTGCAGAAGGACCTCGACACGACGCAGAATCTGATCGCCTGGGTCATGACCGCGTTCCTGCTCTCCGCCTCGGTGTGCACACCCGTCGTCGGCCGCCTGGGCGATCGCTACGGCAAGGATCGCGTCCTGGTCGCCTCGCTCCTCGCCCTGGCCGCGGGCTCGGTCATCTCCGCAGCGGCACCCGACATCTCCCTCATGCTCGTCGGACGGGTGGTCCAGGGCGTAGGCGGTGGCGTACTCCCGCTGACCTTCGGCATCATCCGCGACGAGCTGCCACAGGAAAAGACACCGGGTGCCGTCGGTGTCGCAGCAGCCCTGGCCGCGGTGGGCGGTGGGGTGGGCGTCGTCATCGCAGGGCCACTGACCGACACCTTCGGCATCCGCTCGCTGTTCTGGATCCCTGCCGCGCTGATCGTCGCGGCCGCCGTGGCGGCCCGCGTCGTCATACCGCCCTCCCCCACGCGGAACCCCACTCCGGTCAGCTGGCTCGCCACCACGTTGATGGCCGGCTGGCTCCTGGCACTGCTCGTCCCGCTGGCCCAGGCGTCCCGATGGGGCTGGACATCGCCCGCGGTGATCACGCCCCTCGTGACCGCCGTGGCGCTCGCCACGTGGTGGGTAGTCGTGGAGAAGCGCTCGGACCGGCCTCTGGTCGACATGCGGATGATGCGCAGCACCGCAGTATGGACGACGAACCTCGTCTCCTTGCTCTTCGGGGTCAGCCTGTTCGCCGTGATGGCTTTCCTGCCCGTCTTCGTACAGACGCCCCCGCAAGCCGGCTACGGCTTCGGGGCGAGCGTCACCCAAGCCGGCCTGTTGCTCCTGCCGATGACTGTGACAATGTTCTTCGCCGGTCTCGCCTCGGCCAGGCTGGTCAAGAGACTGGGGGCGCGCCATGTTCTCGTGACGGCCTCGGCGCTGAAGGTCGTCGCAGTGGTCGGCCTCGCGGTCGCGCACGACCGGGCCTGGCACATCGCCTCTGCCCTGGCGCTGATGGGAGTGTCCCTAGGCATCGCCTTCTCGACGATGTCGAACGTCATCGTCGCTGCCGTACGCCCGGACCAGACCGGCGTGGCCAACGGTGTGACGGCCAACGTCCGCACCATCGGGGGGTCGGTCGGTGTAGCGGTGATGAGCGGCATCCTGAGCGCGCACACGCCCGCCGAGGGCCTGCCGGCCGAAAGCGGATACACCTACGGGTTTGCGGTCCTGGCGATCGCAGGAGCAGCCGCCCTTGTGATCGCTTCCCTCATCCCTGTTCAAAAGCACGGGGCACACCCACTGCGGTGAAGCCCGACGGAGGGATAGTCCAGCCAGGCGGCGAGGCGCGCGGGGCGCCACCTCGACGCTCAGAGGCCGGGCGACACCTCGGGCTGAGGGAAGACCGTGGCCACCGCAAGACACGGATCCGTCTCCGGCGTGGCCGCGACGATGTGCTCCGCGGCACGCTCCACGGAATCGCGGAACAAGCCCCGCTGCTCCTCCGGCAGCCCGCGCAGTACCTGGTCCTCAGCGTGAGCGACGCGCTCCTCGGCAGCGGCCAGCGCCTGCCGGCCCAGCTCGGTGGCCACGATGCGCCGGGCACGGCGATCACGCGGATCGCGTCGCCGCTCGATCAGCCCGGCCGCCTCGAGATCGTCGATGAGGTAGGTCATCACGCTGCGGTCGATCACGAGACGTGTGGCCAGCGCACTTTGCGTAGGCACGTCCTCGTGCACGACCACAGCCAGGATGTGGTATCCGCGGCTGGAATGAGGCAGTTCCTGGAGAGCCACCTCGACGTATTCGTGCCAGCGACGCAGAACCATGCCGAGGGACCAGCCGAAGTTCGTTCCTCGCTGGTGACCGCCGGGATCCTGCTGCTGGGACGCACTCGTAGCCGTGGACATGCGTGAAGCCTACCAAAGACTGTGTTGATCAACACATAGGTTGTCTTGCAGACGATTTGTGAGTCAGAATTTATGCGGCGCATCAGCATCGCTGCGGGCGTCCCAGGCGCCCGCCCCGCAGCCGCCGACTGGCGGAGCACGCCGCTATCGCACACGAGTGAAATGGACACAGCCGTGCGCAAGATCCATCAGATCTACATCGACGGGCATTTCGTCACCCCTCACGGGACCGAGACAGCTCCGCTTCACAACCCCGCGACCGAACAGGTCATCGGCGAGGTACGGCTTGCCGACGAGAGCGACGCCCGCGCGGCCGTCGCCGCCGCGAAGCGGTCCCTGGCCGACTTCTCCCGGACCACCAAGCTCGAACGCATCGCCCTGCTCAAGCGTCTAGGCGCCTCATTCGCCGACCGACTCGACGACCTCAAGGCGGCGATGACCGAGGAGTACGGCGCCGTGCGCGGCATCATCGAGGGCCTGCTCCCCCTGGCACCGAGGATGTTCGACGAGGCAGCCGAACTCCTTGAGTCCTACGAGTTCGAGCAGACCCGCGCCACCACCACGATCTCCATGGAACCGCTCGGTGTCGCGGTGGCGATCACACCGTGGAACCTCAGCGCCGTCTTCGTGGCGCAGAAGGTCGCCAGCGCCCTTGCCGCCGGCTGCACCGTGGTCGTCAAGCCCAGCGAACTCAGCGCGCTTCAGACGCAGGTCATGATGGAGGCCTTCGACGCCGCGGACCTGCCGCCCGGTGTGGTCAACGTCATCACGGGCCGCGGCGCGAGCGTCGGTGACACCCTTACTTCACACCCGGACGTCGCCAAGGTCGACTTCACCGGCTCGACGGCCGTCGGGCAGCGCATCATGCGCAACGCAGCGGACACCTTCAAGCGCCTCACCCTCGAACTCGGCGGCAAGAGTCCGACGATCCTGCTCGACGACGCCGACATCCCCGCCGCCGTCGGAGCCGCCCTCACCTCCGGATTCCTCAACAACGGCCAGACCTGCTTCGCCGGAACCCGGATCCTCGCGCCGCAGAGCAGACTGGACGAGGTCCTCGCGGCCATCGAATCCGCGATGCCTGCCTTCGCGGTGGGTGACCCGACAGATGCGGAGACAGCGGTGGGCCCCGTGGTCAGCCAGGCTCAATTCGACCGCGTCCAGAGCTACATCCGCCTCGGCCAGGAGGAAGGCGCGCGCGTGCTGGTCGGAGGTGAGGGAAGACCGGAAGGCCTGGACAAGGGCTGGTTCGTCCAGCCCACCGTCTTCACGGGCGTCACCAACGACATGCGTGTCGCACGCGAAGAGATCTTCGGTCCCGTGCTCGTCGTCATCGCCTACCAGGACGACGACGAAGCGGTCTCCATCGCCAACGACAGCCCCTTCGGTCTCCAGGCGCACGTCTTCTCAAGCGACCTCGAGCGGGCTCGCCGGATGGCCGAACGACTCGAAGCGGGGACCGTCCTCGTCAACCGGATCTTCGGCGACCCCGACGCCCCCTTCGGCGGCACGAAACAGTCCGGCATCGGGCGCCACCACCACACTTACGGACTCGAGTCCTACCTCGAGCCCCGGGCCATCACGGCCTGACCCACACTGCGGGTAACTTGCACAGCACAACCGTCGGGACGAACAGGCACTGTTCCAGCTCACGCGGCAACCGAGGGTGAACTGGAGCAGTGCGTGCGCATGTGACTCCGCCACCCACAGCCCCAGGACTCTCACGCAGGAGAAGGGCGCACAGGGCGCCGCCGAACGGAAGAACCAGACCCACCGTGTCCGCCCGGGATCCTCGACACAGCTCAGTAAGGTCCGCAGACCCCCAAGGGGTGCCGCCGCCTCACCCTCGGGCCGGCACGCGTTCCCACAAGTCCGTTACGACACCGGAGTCGAAGAAGGCCACCGCGCGCGTGACCTGGCCGTCCTTCATGTGCAGGGTCCACGCGTAGGTGTTGTCGTACGGTTGTCCGTCCCTGGCCACACCGTGCCCGTCCCACTGCGCGAATACCGTGTCCCCGTCGGCCCACAGTCCTCGGACCGTCGGCTTCACAAAGACTGACAGCCGTTCACTCAGCGGGTCGATCGCCTCGTCCAAAAACTGCTGGCGGCTGGTGTACGTGCCGGCGATCGGGCTCGAGCCAGTGATGGTCCACACCGCATCATCGGCCAGAATGTCGTAGAAACTGCCCCCGTCCTCCCAACGCTGGAAGGCTTCCCGAACCGCGGCCAAGTTCCCCCGCTCCTCAGCGGTCTGCCCGTCCTCATCACCCGGCGACGGAGCCAGACCGGGAGCCAGCGGAGCCTCCGTCAGGCTTACCACGTCAGCCGGGAACGCATGCGCCTCAGTGGCGTAACCGGCGACCGCTCCGTTGACCAGCATCAGCATTGCCGCCACCGAACCCAGCGGGACAAGACGCTTACGGAACTTTGCCGCCTTCAAACAGTGAACAACCGCGCCAGCCATGAACTCACCTCACAGTGCGGTGGTCACGCGTGTTGTGCCGCGCCTCGGTGCCCTGCCATCGCCACCGCCCCGCCTCCGGACATCGGGCGCGAACCGCTGGAGCTGAGCGGGAACCGGACAGTGGCGATGCGAACGTTGTGATGTCAGGAAAACATGATCCCCGACAATCTTCCACACAAGAACGTTGGCGCTACCAGCTCCTCGACCACTACCCACCGCCATCACACCGGGCACCGCGACCATCGCCCCCGGGAAACCCCCGCACCTCCCGCGCCACCCTGCTGCACCGACCCAGCCGAACCCGCCATCATCCTCACCCGCACCGCCTCACTCCACCAGCACCCCCCTACCTCGCCAAACACCTCATCTTGCCCAGCCAGCCCTCTGGCCCTCGCCCACAGCCGACCTAGGCAGGCTGTTCTGACACGCAGGTGACACGGCACGGGGGCTCGCCCGCCGACAGCAATGTGCCGGCACCGGGCCAGTAGAGTGTTGTCAGCGTCGTCGACCGGTGCCGACCGTGGTCGCCCCTGGCCACGGCAGAGACGCGTGACAGCCCGCTGCTGAACACCGAGCGGCATACACCCCGGATCTCGCTGTCATACGCCGAGCATGAGGCGGTCGACTGACATGTCGCAGCGGGGTGTGGCGTTGTGCCTGGCTACGGCCGGATGGATCCTGGAAGGGGATGCCGGGCAGGCGACAAGAATAATCCGCCTCGATACAGCACGGAAGAGCTCATGGCCTTCTCAGCGGCATCCGAGCCGACACCCGCCCGCGGTCCGCAATCCGAGGTGGAGCGGCTGCGCCAGGAGAACGAGCAGCTGCGTCAGGCTCTCGGTTCGCATGCCGTGATCGACCGGGCTATCGGTGTCCTGACAGCTCTGGGGCGGATCGCGCCGCAGGACGGCTTCACGGTGCTGCGAGAGGTCTCCCAGCACACCAACATCAAACTCATCCAGGTGGCGGAAGAGGTCCTCAAGTACGCTCAGGGCGCGGCGCTGCCCGACGCGCTGCTCGGGGAGCTGCAGGCGGCCCTCGCCCGCCACCGCCTCAGTGCCTGGCCGGACCCCTGACCCAGCGCCCGCCGCTGTCACCTGCTGTCCCACACCGTCACCCCCACAACCCCCTCACTGACCTCCAGCGTCAGCAGACCCGGCCCCGGCGTACTTGCGGGCATTGGTCACCAGCTCACTCACCACCAACTGCACCATGCCCATCGCCCGCTTCGACACCGGCAGCCCATGCACAGCCTGTATCGACTCCAGAAAGGTGCGGGCCAAGTCCCGGGCAGCGGCGATCTCCTCACTGCCCTCGAACACACCCGTGACGGACATCGGAGCGCCCACACGCGGCTGCTGAACCTCATCATGCCCAGCCAGGTCCATACAGTCCGCCTCAGGTCCGAAGCGCCATGCCGTTCACCCGACCCGCTTACTCCCGAAAACTCAACCCATTCTCCACACATCAGCGAAAAGACCGCCGATCCGACGGCGCCGTCCCCGCGCGCTGGACGACCACCCGACCCTTTTTGCCGTTGCTGCAAGGTGTGGAGTGTCGGTTCGCCGGGACGAGTCTGCAGGTAGGACCGGTTGCTGCGGGAGTCGTACGCCTTATCGGCCCGGACTCGGTCCGGGCGTTTACGGGGCCGGCCAAGCCCCAGCCGGGGAACCCGGATCGCCTCCAGGACTGGTTCGAACTGCGGTGAATCGCCACGCTGCCCGGCCGTGATCACGATCGACAGCGGCTTCTGGCCCTGCTCGACAGCGAGGTGGATCTTGCTGGTCAGTCCACCTCGGGAGCGTCCGAGCGCGTGGTCGGCCGGCTCGACGAAGAGGCCGCCGGGCGACTCCTTCTGGAGATCCCCCTTTTCGCCGCCCCGGCCGTGTGCTGGTGGGCCCGGCGGACGGTCGAGTCGACGTTCACGTCCCAGGTGATCAAGCCCTTCGCGTCCGCCTCGTCCTGCAGCTGCGTGACGATCCGGGCCCAGGTCCCGTCGCGCTGCCAACGCCGGAACAAGTCGTAGGCCCGGTCCCACGGCCCGTAGCGTTCCGGCACTTCCCGCCAGGGGGCACCCGTCCGGGTCCGCCACCGTATGCCGTCTATCAACTGCCACCGCGTCCACGCCGGCGGACGGCCCGACTTGATGCCCCGCGGCAGCAGCCGCTCAAGTCGGGCCCACTGGTCGCTCGTCAGATCCCCACGTCCCACAGGACGTGATCACCCACGTTCAAGATCAACTTTCGCCACAGGCCCTAGCCTCTCGCCGCATGCCGACGTCTGAACGGCGCTCCGTTCAGTCCGGAATGCGGTGTTCGTCGTCCAGGTGAGCCATGGCGTAGCCGTGCTCATCCGGGTGCCGGGCGAGGCGGGCCATCACCCACGCGGTCTTCGCGTCCATTCCCTCGCCGAAGTCGGCGGCCAGGCGCCGCGCCTCCCATGTCGTGCGTGGGGCGAGCACCCACCGTACGAGCGGGAACCGGACTCTCCCTGTGCCAGCCGCCGTCGGGCCTGACCCGTCAGAGGAGTCGGCGGAGGGGAGATGGGCAAGAAACGGGCGGTGCTGGCGGCGTTGTGGTTGACGCCCCCTGAGCGCGGCGGCACACGACGAGAAGCCCGCACCGGCCGGTGCGGGCTCCCGGAAAGGTCTGAACGGGGCGAGTTCACCAGCCTTCGCCCCTGTGCCGCATGCGGTGGCCTCGCCGCACGCACACACCGCCCGGCCCGACGGGAAGCGGCGGTAAGCATCACAGACACGAGACGGGAGGCAGACCGGGATGACGCAGGCCGCGGTGAGCGAGCTGGATGAACGGGTGCCGGGACGCCGCTGGACGGTACGTCTGGACGCCGCCGGCCGGGGCAGTGGGGCGGTACGTATCTCGTGCAGCCGCCCCGCCTGTGCCGAGCAGCGTCTTCCGTCCCCGCCCGTCGGCCGTGCGGCCGCGGTTGCCCACCTGAAGGCCCACCTGCGCGCCGCCCCGCCCCCAGGGCCGGGGCGTACTGCGCGTGCAGGGCCGACGGCTGCCACACACACCTGCCGGACACCGGCCGGCACGCGCGTTCCGAACCCTGGCGGTGCAGCGGCCCGGTCGTCCTGGCCGTGATCACAGACCGGGAAGGACGCTGGTGGCACGCCATGGAGTGCTGCTCGCGATGCGCGGCCGCCACCTCGGGAGCCAAGACCGCGGCCACCTCCCAGGCGCCCGGGCCACAGACCACCGACCGCCCGGTCCCCGCAGCCACGGGCCCAAGCGCGGGTGCGCCGCAGTTCTCCGACCACCGGGTCACCGCCAGGACAGGAGCTTCGGCTTCCCGCTCGGTACCTGCACGGCGCCGCCCACCACAGGCGAGATCGCCCAGCGGGTCATCCCCCACAACCTGCGGCCTTTCGCCTTGCGGGACGAACTCATCGAACTCGGTGACCTCTTCCGCGCCTACCAGCAGCGCACTGAGCTTGACCTTGCGCTCCTCGCCGACCTCCAGGAGCGCAAGGCACGGGCCTTCACCACCTGGGCGGACGTCAGCGGCATCATGAGCCTGCGGCTGGAGGCCCGGCGCGCCGAGCAGGCCGCCACCGCTGCCCGCTTCCAGCACCAGCAGCGCACCGGCGGCATCGCAGACAGCGACGGGCCGGCCGTGTCGCGCCTGCTGAACGTGCCGACACAGGGTGACCACGCGCGCTCTGTCCTCGCGTACGTGGCCGACCACAGCCCGCTGCCCGGCCCCGAGGCACGGCTGCTGGTACTGATGCTGACCCTGCGCACCGCGCACACTGGTGCCGGCAACCTCGTCGGCCAGGACCTCACCGCTCTGGGCCTGAGCAACCCGGAGGACCTGGTCGAGAAGCTGACCGGCTGCGGCTGGCTCACCCTGCCCGGCACCGCCTCCGACCTGCTCGCCTCCCGGCCGGAGAACCCCACCCCGATCACCGTCCCCTCCCTGGTGCCCCACGAGGACAAGGCGGGCCCGTTCACGTTCGGCAAGAAGACGCGGCCCAAGCTCTCCGGCTGGACCCAGAAGGTCATCTCGGACAAGAAGCTCCGCAAGGCCAAGGCCACCGCCGGCACCCGGCTGCTCGCCCAGACGCTGGCCACCCAGACCGACGCCTCAGGGATCCTCGGTCCCGGCGGGCAGGGCATCGCCCTGAACACTCTCACCACCTGGGTCCCGGTCGACTCCGGCGAACTGCAGCACCTGGTCGACCAGCTGACCGACCACGTGGTCCCGCTCACCTGTCCTCTCCGGGCTTGACGTACAGGCCCCGTCCGAGTGAACCGGTGACGGTGTCGTCCGTCCCCGACCGTGGTTGTGCTGGATGCTGGTGGTCACGTCCCTTCTGGTGGTGTAGGAGATCAGTCGTCTGATGCGGCGGGCAGGACGGTCGGGGTGTCGGTGTAGAGGACGTCCATGCTCTCGTTGGATAGGTAGCGGCAGGGAAAGGCGATCCATTCGTCGTGGAGTTCGGCGAGGACGGCGGTCGCGAGGCGGAGGACGGCGGCCGGGTTGGGGAAGACCTGACGACGTCGGTTCGGCGTTTGATCTCCCGGTTCAGCCGCTCCAACGGGTTTGTCGACTGGATCTTCTTCCAGTGCTGGTGGGGAAAGTCTGCGAACGCGGTCAGATCTTCCTTGGCCTCCAGCAGCATCTCTCTGACCTTCGGGAACTGTCGGCCGAGCATGTCTGCGACGGTGTCGAGCTGGGTGCGGACCGCGTCCGCGGTGGGCTGGGCGAAGACGGTGCGGATCGTCGCGGCGACCATCTCCGCAGAGCCCTTCGGGATCACGGCGAAGACGTTGCGGACGAAGTGAACACGACACCTTTGCCAGGCAGCGCCGAGCATGACCTTGCGGATTGCTTTGACCAGACCGCTGTGACTGTCGGAGATGACCAGGCGGACGCCACTCAGTCCGCGTTCTCGCAGGTGACGCAGGAACTGAGCCCAGAAGACTTCGGTCTCGCTGTCGCCGACCATGACACCGACAACCTCGCGCCCGCCGTCCTGGGTGACACCGGTGGCGATGACGACCGCCTGCGAGACAATCCGGTGGCCGACGCGGGCCTTGACGTAGGTGGCGTCAAGGAACAGGTAGTTCCAGGTCGCCGGCCTGAGTGGTCACCGTCTTCTCACGGTGCCCGTTGCGCCAAGTGGTGCGGGCGTCGGTGTGTTCGCCCCACTCGGCGCCGATCTTTGTGGTGGCCTCGGCCTCGATCAGTTCCTGCAGCAGCCTTTCGGCGACCTCGCGGACGAGTTCAAGACCATCGGCCGAACGTAGTGACTCAAGCAGGCGAAGTAAGTCATGCTGGGACAAGGCCATCGTGCACCCCCTGGGGTCGAACTTCCCGTTCACTCCCGACAGTTGCACGGTGGCCTGCCAGTTGAGCAGGGAGCAGACACCGGCAGACGGTGCACCCCAGGGAGCAGAACCCGCGCACTCAACCGCGGAGATCCCCTACACCACTCAGCGGGACGCCATCGCAGCCGAAACCGAGGGTTGATAAGCCACCCCGACAGCCTCCCACTCGCAAGGCCAGCACACCCACCGAACTTACGAAAAGATCAGTAGGAGTTGTCTTCGCATGTCACGCCCGCATCAGGAGTGATGCGAAGGTAACGGCTGCCTGGTAGGACTCGGAGGTCTTGTCGTAGCGGGTGGGTGCGCCACGAGGCGCCATGGAATCGAGTGAGGTGAGAGACCTTCACCACCGGGTTGTCGTAGCAATCCGGTTGAAGCTGGGGGCAGTTCGGCTCGGGGGATGCCGAGCCGAGCGGTAAGCAGCCCCGACAACGCCGGGACGGGTTGGTACTGCCAGACGACCCGGGTCCGGCTAGCGAGACAGGAAGGTGCACGCGAGAAATCAGTGCCTGACGCCCCGTAATTACGACACCGGCTCGAACCTGGCGGATCTGGGCCGGACGCAGTGCACGACCACCAGCGCTCATCGGTGGTCGACTCCGAAGCCGACTCTACTCATCGGTGGGGAGGCCACGCTGAAAGTCTGCGGCGTAAGCGTGGCGATGCTGCCGGGGTAGAGCTGGGCACCTCACCTGTCGATCGATTTCGTGGTGAACGTGGGAACTGTCTGCGGTCGCCCTATATCGGACATCCAGTCCGATCGGGGGCAGGTCCATCGCCGGCTGATGGCCGTCGGGCAGGACGGAGGCTCCGTAGTACTCCGAGGCCGGGAAAGCCGGTCACATGGGGAAGGGGGCCAGCAAGTCAGCAGTAAGGAGACTGGAATGCCAGGAGGCTGTCGCCGGTGAATACCGACGAGCTGGAATGGGCCTTGATGAAGGCCGAACGCCGGGTACTGGAGATCCAGACCAAGCTGCACCGTTGGGCTGCCGATGATTCTCATCGCAGGTTCGACGACCTGTTCAACCTCGTGGCCGATCCCGCCTTCCTGTTGGTGGCGTGGGACCGTGTCCGGGGAAACAAGGGTGCCCGCACGGCCGGAGTGGATGGGAAGACTGCCCGCTCCATCGAAGCCGGGCAAGGAGTCGAGGCGTTTCTCGACAAGCTGCGGATCCAGACCAGAGACCGCACCTTCCATCCGGTTCCTGTCCGCGAGCGGATGATTCCCAAGGCGAACGGCAAGCTTCGTCGTCTCGGGATTCCGACCGTGGCGGACCGAGTGGTCCAGGCGTCCTTGAAACTGGTGCTGGAGCCGGTATTCGAAGCGGATTTCCTCCCGTGTTCCTATGGGTTTCGCCCGAACCGCCGTGCTCACGATGCGATCGCCGAGACTCGCTACCTCGCCAGCCACGGATACGAGTGGGTGGTGGAGGGCGACATCACGGCGTGCTTTGACGAGATCGCGCACCCGGCTCTCATGGAACGGGTGCGGAATCGAATCGGGGACAAGCGGGTGTTGTCCTTGGTGAAGGCGTTCTTGAAGTCCGGGATCCTGTCCCGTGACGGAGCCTTCACGGACACACGCACCGGGACCCCGCAGGGTGGGATTCTGTCGCCGCTGCTGGCTAACATCGCGCTCTCGGTCCTGGACGAGCACATCGCCCAGGGCCTCGGAGGACCAGATGGCACCTCCGAGGATCGGCGCAGGAGACGGCGCCGAGGATTGCCCAACTACCGGCTGGTCCGGTATGCGGACGACTTCCTCGTACTCGTCTTCGGGCGCCGCGACCATGCCGAGGAACTACGCGACGAGGTCGCGGAGGCATTGAAGCCGATGGGCCTTCGCCTGTCGGGGGAGAAGACACATATCACGCACATTGACGAGGGCCTTGATTTTCTCGGATGGACCATCCAGCGTCACCGGAAACTCGGCACTGATCGGCAGTACATCTACACCTACCCGGCACGGAAATCAGTGCGTTCCGTCACGGGCAAGGTGAAGGAACTGACCGGACGGCAGAACGTCGGCTCGTCGCTGGAGTCCTTGCTCCACCGACTGAACTCGGTGTTGCGAGGATGGTGCGCGTATTTCCGTCCCGGAGTTTCGAACGTCGCTTTCTGTTACCTCAGCCACTACGCGTGGATGAGGGTGACACGATGGATTCGACGCAAGCACCCCGGGATCACTTGGAAACAGCTCCGTCGACGCTATTGCGGCGGCGGCTGGTGGCCCGCCACAGAGGAAGCGGAACTGTTCAACCCGGCGAAGGTAAGCACGACCAGATACCGATACCGGGGAAAACTCATTCCGGCTCCGTGGCCCACTACGACATGAGGAACTGAACATCCTGGAACGGGATTTGTGGAGAGCCCGGTGCCCGGAGACGGGCACGCCGGGTTCGGGAGGCGGCTCGGGGAAACCCACCGGTGGAAACACCAGCAGGGCGCCCCGAGTCGACCTCACCGATGCCGCGCCACTGCTTCAGGCGGTTGAAGCATTGTTCATCTACGTTGCGACGCTTGCAGAGCTGTTTGTCGAAGACCGGCGGGCGCCCGCCCCGGCTGCCGCGTCGGAGCCGGTTACGGACCTGGTCGGCCCGCTCGGGAATGGTGTGGCCGATGCCGTGCCGTCGCAGCCAGGTGCGGATCGCCCGGGAGCTGTAGCCCTTGTCTCCAGCACATGGGCTGGCCGCGTGCGGGGCCGGCCCCCGATGCGGGGCACCCGTATCGCTTCCATCACGGCGGTGAACTGGGTGCAGTCGTTGGTGTTGCCGCCCGTGAGTGTGAAAACGAGCGGGCGGCCGACGCGATCACAGGCCAGGCTGAAGAAACTGACCGCGTTCGAGAAGACCACCGGCTGGCGCTACTGCATCACCGCCATCAACATCCGCCACATGTGGGGCATCGCCGGCTCAGGACACAGCCAGTTCCTGGACGGGCGCTGTCACGTTGTTGGGTGTTTATGTGTCTGACGGCTCGTCGGGGCATGGCGAGCCCGCGTTCCGAGCCTGCGGTCAGGCCGCGGTGGGCCGGCCGGCGGCGCCGGTGATCTGGTCCCAGATCGCGAAGCGGACGGTCATCTCGGCTCGGTAGCCGTGGGCGGTCATCAGGTGGCGGTGGGGACGGAAGTGGGGCGAGATGCCGCTGAACGCGGACAGGAACCGCTGCGCCCCGCCGACGCTGCGAAAGCCCTTCATCGCATGTTCGCGCTGTCTCGTCGGCTGATGACTGTTCTCGGCCCGGTTGTTCAGGCCCTTGTGGGAGCGGTGCTCGACCGAGGGCATGCCTCGCGGTGGGCCGCGCCGTAGGAGCGGAGATTGTCGGACGACCACCCGCAGCACCGCGCTCGTCTTCTTCATCAGCCTCCGGAAGAACCGGCTGGCGGCGGCCTTGTCCCGCTGGTTCTGCACGAGGATGTCCAGGACGTTGCCGCCGGCGTCGACGGCCCGCCACAGATACTCCCGCTCACCGTTGATCTTGATGAACACCTCGTCCGAGTTCCACTTGTCGCTGGGCCGGGGCCGACGGCGGCGCAGTCCCTTCGCATAGGCCTGACCGAACTTGGCGCACCAACGGCGCACGGTCTCGTAGGAGACGATGACGCCGCGCTGGAGCATCAGTTCCTCGACCTCGCGGAAGCTGAGCGGGGAAGCGGTGGTACAGCCACACGCAGTGGGAGATGATCTCGACCGGGTACCGGTGCCCCTTGTACGACGGCCACGCGCTGCCCATGGACGACCCCTCCCAGCATGACTAACCACAAGATCACCCCACCCAGTCAGTCAACGTGACAGCGCCTACACGTCAGTTGGCTGTGACGTGAATCTGGCCGGGGCGCGGGCCTCACACCCGCGCCCCGGCCCCTCGAAGGAACGAGATGCCCATCGGATACCGCCTGCTGCAGGCAGCAACCGCGCTCGTGCTGGCCGGCCAGGCCTATATGACCGTGGTTTTCACCTTCTTCTTCAACACCATCGCGGGGTTCGCACCGCTGGACGAACCGGCCGAGTCGGTGGCGGCCCGGGTACGGATCTCCATGGCGTTCGGGGCGGCCATCATCGCCGTCGCCCTGTGGGCCTGCGCCATGCTGGTCCGCGCCTGTGTACGGGGCACCTCCGCCCGCGCGGCGGTCGCGGTGGCCGCCACGATGGAGCTGCTGCTCGTCGCCAGCGCCCTGCTGCGTGGCTCCGAGAGTTCCGCGCTGATGCGGGGGACCGCCCTGGTGATGCTCGTCCTGTGCCTCCCGATCGACCCGGCACACCGGGGCAGGGGGCGACGGGTGCGGGGAGCACGCGCGGTGGGCACCCCAGGGGCCGAACCGAGCGGCTGAGCGCCGGACGGTCCCCTCCGGACCCATGATGCGCGGCGGTTCCCCCTCCCATGGG
>NZ_JBFBJT010000076.1:0-35456 GCF_040686175.1 Streptomyces sp. NPDC086077
GGCTGCCGACCGAGGGACGGCTCTTCGAGGCGCCGTACAACCGCTACGACGCCTACCGCGTCGCCCTGGCCTGTTCGCCGATCTGGAACCTCCGCTGACGCTCCGCCAGATTACCGCGCAAGCGCGGTAATCGAATTCCGCAAGCGGAATTCTGAGTGCGTGTCAATTCGCGCAAGCGCGAATTGAGGGAATCCCGCAAGCGGGATTCCTGAGGCTGGCAGTAGGGGGTGGGTGCATCCCGCGCGGGACTGTGTAGGGCTTGGGATTCCCAGCTACCACCCCTGCAACGAATGTGACAGGCCATCGGCTGACGGGGTGCCGGCCACGGTAATGAGGGGTTCCGCTGCGCTCCACCCTGACCCCCTCCCCCATCGTCTGACTGTCCCCGGCACGTTCATCGCAACGCCCTGCCAGCATACAGGGAACCCAGGCTTTCGTGGGTGAGATTGAGTCATGTGCCACCCTCATGGGGCGAAGTTGGTGTGCGGGTGATGCATCACGAGTCCTGGCTGTGTAGAGTCTGGGGTCAGACGTTACACCCCAACCTTGCGCCTGGATTCCATTTGTTATTACGCGCTGCATTCCGCGAAAAGGAGAGAACGGGGCATGGCCGTGAAGTTGCGTGATCACCAGATCGAGGCCGTTGCTGCCATTGTTCGGGGTCTTGATGTTCCGCCGGGTGGTATTCCCTGGAATGGTCTTCGTGGGCAGGTGCACGCGGCGTGTGGGACGGGGAAGACGATTATCGCGGCGGCGTCGGCGAAGCGGCTTGTGCCCAGGGGGCGTGTGCTGGTGTTGGTGCCGACGTTGGATCTGCTGGCGCAGACGGTGAGGGCGTGGCACGAGGCCGGGCACAAGGGGCCGGCGGTTGCGGTGTGTTCGCTTCAGGACGATCCGGAGCTGTGGTCGTTGAAGGTGCGCTCCACGACGAACCCGATCCAGTTGGCGCTGTGGCACGGCCAAGGGCCGGTCACCATCTACGCCACCTACGCGTCGCTGGGTGTCCTGGCAGAGGCTTTCGAGGGTGCCTACGGTCAGAAGCTTGCTCCAGTAGACCTCGCGGTCGTTGATGAGGCTCACAGGACTTCCGGTTCAATGGGTAAGGCCTGGGCCGACATCCACGACCAGACCGTCATCCCGGCCTCCCGGCGGCTGTACATGACGGCCACACCGCGGATCTGGGAAGAGCGGCTCAACCGGGAAGTCGCCGAAGGGGTGCGGGATCCGTTGCCGCGGGAGATGGCGGCGTCCATGGACGACGAGAAGGTCTTCGGGCCCGTCCTGTACAAGCTCTCGCTCGCCTCTGCCGTGTCGCGCGGGCTGTTGGCGCGGTACCAGATCATCGTGCTGGAGCTGAAGGACCCAGTCGTCACCCCAGAGAAGCTGATGGGCGAGGAGCGGCACACCGAAGAGGTCCGCGGGCAGCGCCTCGGAGCCCTCCAGGCCGCGTTGTTGCACACGATGGCGCAGCACGACCTGTCGACGTGCATCACCTTCCACCACCGGACGATCGAGGTGCAGGCGTACGCGGAGGGCCTGGAGCGAGTTGCGGCGAAGCTGCACGCCGACCAGCCGGAGAAGTACCCGGCGAAGATCTGGGCGGACTGGCTGTGTGGCGAGCACGTCCCCGAGCGCCGGCGGGGAGTCCTGGGCGGCTTCGGGTCCACAGCGCTGCGGGCCGTCCTCTCGAATTGTCGCGTTTTGGGTGAGGGCGTCGACATCCGCGCCGTGGACAGCGTGGCCCTCCTTGATCCCAAGGGTGCTCCGCACGACATCGTCCAGGCCATCGGTCGGGCGCTCCGGCAGAAGCCCGGACAGGGCAAGGTCGCCTCCCTGATCGTGCCCGTCTTCCTTCAGCCCGGAGAAAAGCCGGAAGACATGTTCACCTCGGGATCGTATCGGCCTTTGGTGAAGGTATTGGAAGGTCTGCGCGCTCACGACGAAGAAGCAATCGAATTGCTCGCGATTCCGCAGGAGCCTCAGAAGGACGTCGCGCAGCCGTCCGTGAACATCGGTCCGGCGCCCGAGGAAGGCGAAGACGAATCTCGTCTCCTGCTCCGTTTTGCCGCCCCCCGGGATCCGGTGATGGTCGCCAACTGGGTCTCCTTCAACGTGATCGACACCGAACGGCAGGACTGGGCACGCGGGTGGGCGAAGCTGAAGACGTACGTCGAGCGGGTCGGGAACGCGAGGGTGCCCTACGGACACCGCGAGGGCGCGACACCCCTTGGACTATGGGTCGCGGAACAACGACGCGCCTACGCAGCCGGGCAGATGACCGGCCAGCGCGCCCGACGGCTCGAACAGCTCGGCATGGTCTGGTCGCCGGCCGATGAACGCTTCCAAGAAAACCTCGAAGCCGCCAAGGCCTACTACGACCAGCACTGGACCCTCTGCGCCCCCCGCACCGCGACAACGCTGGGCAAGCCGTTGGGGATGTGGCTCGCGAATTTGCGGCGACCCGGCGCGCTGGAGGGCCACCCCGAATGGAAGACGGCACTGGAGACCGTGGACGAAGACTGGAACCCGGACTGGCCGGCGGAATGGCAACGCCACTACGCCGCCGTGCGCGAGCTGGTGCGTGACGAAGAGGGCCAGGCCGACGTGATGCCCGGCGTCACCGTCCACGGCATGGACATCGGGAAATGGCTCGCCAAGCAGCGCAAACCCGACGTCTGGCAGACCCTGACAGAGGGACAGCGCCAACGCCTGGAGGCCATCGGCGTCGTCCCGCTGGCCCCGCCCGCGGAGCCGAAGGCACCCGCCACGGCACCCCAGACGGCCTTGAGCGCCTTCGAGAAGGGCGTTGCGGCCCTGACGCAATACAAGACCCGCACGGGCTCCTTGACCGTCCCACGAGGGCACGTAGAGCAGTTGCCGGACGGAACCGAAGTCCGGCTCGGAGTGTGGATCATGAACACCAAGACCCGCCGGACCAAGCTCACCGACGACAAACTCACCGCGCTCGCCACGC
Organism: Streptomyces sp. NPDC086077; assembly: GCF_040686175.1. NCBI lineage: Bacteria > Bacillati > Actinomycetota > Actinomycetes > Kitasatosporales > Streptomycetaceae > Streptomyces > Streptomyces sp. NPDC086077. The sequence goes on from NZ_JBFBJT010000076.1 coordinate 2,975, forward strand.
TGGGACTGGAATGGGCGCGGTAGGGTTAAAGAGTGGGATAATTTGTTGGTTAAGGAGTATCGGGTTCTGGCGTGAAGGTGCAGGGAAATGGCATCCGAGGAAGAGCTGTTCGCGTCCGTCGACGCTCTGTTGAACGAGGAGCCGCACCTGCCGCCTCCGGCGGAGCGTGCCCGGCTGAGGGAGGCTGCCGGCATCACCCAGGCCCGTCTCGCCACCGCGTTGAAGACCACGACCCAGTCGGTGAAGAACTGGGAGAACGGCCGCTCGGAGCCGAAGTCGCCGCGCCTGGACGCCTACCAGCGGCTGCTGAACGGGTGGGCGGCGAAGTACCCCGCCCCCGGCGTGACTCCGACAGCCCCGGTTGCCGCAACGGCGTCCGCGGCATCTACCGAACCGGCTGCGTCCGCGGTGGAGACGGCACACGCCCCGCAGGCTCCCGCTGTCCCAGCAGCGGGGCCGGCCCGTCTGGCCGCCCGGCCGGCCGCGGCCGCGCGGCGCCCGGCCTCGAGGAAGGCGGCGCAGCCCGCCGCCGACCCGCGTTCCCCGCATGGCCCGCTCGCTGTGCTCGACGGTGACGGCTCCGCGTACGCCACGGGCGGCATCGTGCTCGACTGCCCCGCGACCACCGTGGTGGAACTGGTGGAGTGGACGCTGCGCGAGTCCGGGCTCGGTGCGCCGCGCCTGCACCGCAACGGCAAAGACAGCGACCCGCTCGTCGTCCTCACCGCCACGGCCGCCGTGAAGCTCGGACTACCCGAGCGCCTGGAAGGCCACGAGCAGCGCCGCTCGCTGCGCTTGCCCGAGGACCACCCAGTGGTCAAGCAGGTGGTGAAAGCGAAATGGCGGCTCACCCAGCGCGGGTTCGGCCCCTGGGCAAGGATCTACCGCAAAGTCCAGGGGCGCGAGCGGCAGTGCGTGCAGCTGGCGATCCTGTCGTGGGACGCCCTCGATGAGCGGTCCTGGCCCGGCGTGGCAGAGATGGAGCCGGCCGACATCGCCCGTGTCCTCGGCATCTACGCCCAGCGGGTCATCACCCCGCGCGGGTCGACGGCCGTCTCGGGGCTGGAGCTCATGACGGCGCTGCGGCCACCCACACGCGCCACGCAGGACCCCGCCACCGGCAACTGGGTGCCCGGCCACAACCCCGGCTCGCTGGGCACGGAGCCGATGGACCCGGCCCCGCCAGAGGCCACCCCCGAGCACCCCGTCGTCGTCGACAGCGGCTGGAACGGCGGGTTCCTGAACGAGGAGGCGTACCAGTGGGTGCGCGACGTCAGCCTGCTGAGCGATGAGGAGTGCACGCTGCCGTACGCGGTCGGCCTGGACCTGAACACCGCCTTCCTCGCCGCCGCAGCCCGCCTGGTCGTCGGCCTGTCCGCCCCCGACCACTTCGTGGGCCCGGTGTTCAACCCGAAGATCCCCGGCTCCTGGCTGGTCGACCTGTCCCACGTTGAGGTGGACCCGCGCCTGCCCTCGCCGTTCACCCCGGACGGCACCCGGCCGACCGGGCCTGCCTGGTACCAGACACACACCGTCGCCTACGCCCAGGAACTCGGCTACAACGTCGCTCCGCTGGAGGCGTACCTGCGGCGCGAGACCGGCGCGTACCTGGACCCGTGGCACGACCGGTTGAAGAACGCCTACGTCGACACCCTCGCCGACCTCGGCGTCACCCGGGACCTGGACGACCGCGCCTTCCTCGCCGCGATGGAGCGGCACAAGGACGTCGACCCGGCCATGGCGGCGGTGCTGGCCGCGATCAAGGCGACCGTGAAGGGCGGCATCGGCAAGCTCCGCGAGCGCCCGCAGGGCAAGCGCTACCAGGAGGGCGAGCGGTGGCCGGCCCTTCAGCGCCCGACCTGGCGCCCCGACATCCGCGCCGCCGTCATCTCCAAGGCGCGGGTCAACATGCACCGCAAACTGCGCAACATGGCCACGATGACGGGCCTGTATCCGCTCGCCGTACTCTCCGACTGCGTCGTCTACCCCAGCCCCGGTGCCAGCCCGCTCGCCTTCCTCCCCTACGCGGCGTCCGGCAAGCCCCAGCCCGGCGGCTTCCGTCTCGGGCCCACCCCGGGTCTGGCGAAGCTGGAGGGCGTCCAGTCGATGCTCTGGGCGGTCGACCTCATGGAGCAGGGCTACAACCCGGCCCGGCACATCAAGGGCGGCGACGCCGTCCTGGACGAAGGCGAGTAGGCGCTGTGGGAGAGATCGACGACGCCATCGAACGCGCCGACCGCGAAGCGTTCACCCGCCAGCCGCCCAAGACCCTCCAGGCCCGCATCAACTTCCTGATCAAGCAGCTCAAGACGACCAAAGCCGTTGCCCAGGAGATCGGGGTCAGCCAGCGGTCGGTGGAGCGCTACCGCAAGGGCGAACGCAAGCACCCGCCCCAAGCCATCGCCGAACGGATCGACGCCGCCGTACGGGCCCGCTGGCAACCACAGGTCCGCAAGCGCCGCCAGAAGCAGGCCGCCACCACGCGCGGCATCACGGTGGAGACACGGGCCCGGTTCGGGTACACCGCACCCATCGGCACCACCGACGACGGAAGATTCCGCCGCCTCACCGTCCACCTGCCCGCCACCTACGCACAGCGCCTGTTCAACGCCCGTGACGCCGGAGCCAGCGACCAGCAGATGCGCCAGATCATCGCCGAAGGATTCAAAGACATCTACTTCCAAGACGGCGGAGCCCGCGCCCTGGGACTCTCCGACGTCACCCTCAACGACATCGACTACCTCGACCTCGACTACTAACCCCCGGCAGCAACCGGGAGCCCGGACCTGCTCGTTGAGCCGAAACACGATCGTTGTCACAAGCCACGGGATGGGTGGGGAAACTGTTGCTGGCTGCGGGTGCCTTTCGGGTGGCTCCCCTGCAGGGTGAGATGACCCTGTCGTTCCTGGGGCGGATCGCGGACAGATACGGCCTGACGGTGCGGAGTCTGCTGTCGGCGGTTACCGAAGTGGCTGGCCAGCAGGGCGTCGTCGGGGCTCTACAGGGCGACAGTGAGGTGTTCTTGAACGCCTCGGCCCGGGACCGGGTCGCGGCGCTGTGTCGTGTGCCGCAGGTGGGCTTGCACCGTGCGCTGCCGGCCTGGACGCGGGAGGAGCCGCTGGGCCCCTCGAAGGAGAGGCCGGCGGCGCGGCTCCACAACGGGGTCGAGACGGTTGCCGCCTGGGGTCCGGCGTGCCCGGGCTGTGTTGCTGCGCGGACCGGTCGCGTTGCACCAGCCCGGGTGTACCTGGCGGCGCACCAGCGAGTCTGCCCACGCCACCGGTGCTGGCTGATGAGCGTGCCTGGCAGCGGGGGCCGCGTCGTCGGGCTGGCCGGATGCCCGGAGGTGGTCCAGGCGCAGGAGGAGCACCGCAGGCTGCTGCGCCGCTCCCCCGTCGCTGGTTCGGCGTTCGAGGTCGCTGAGGCGGTCACCGCCTGGTGGTGGGCGCAGAAGTGGCCGGAAGAAACTCTGTGGCCGGCGAGGCTGTGTGCGACGGTTCCCGGGGGCGAGGAGCCCGGGCGGTGGCGGGTCCTGGCCCGCGGCTTGGTCACCTATCCGGAGACGGTGGCCGTTGCCGGGGTGTTGGTAGACCAGACGGTGAGACGCCATACCCAGGTGCGCGGCCACCTCCCTTTCTGCCTGGGTGACCTCCCCATGCTCATCAGTGAGCTGGCCCGCTGTCTGCGGCGGCCTTGGCTCACTGATCGCCTGGCATCGTGCATGGACGGACCGCTGTTCGCCTGGGCGCACCAGTGCAGCAAGACGGCGGAAGTGGCGGACGGCGACGGGCAGCGGTTGCTGTGGAAGGTCCATCCCGCGCACCGGCCTCGTCCCTTGGCTGACGAACTCGCCCAGCACCTGCAGGAGACGGCCGACGGTGAAGCCGCAGAGGCACCGCCCCCCAAACGGCGGCGCGGCCACAGCCGGCAAGCCGACGAGGCCTTCGAAGCGGGCCTGACGCATGCCCGGGCCTACGCGGCTGCGCGGGGGAATCTGGCCACACGGGCGGACACGCTGCAGGACGGCTTTCCCTTGGGGGCGTGGATGACCAACCAACGCATGCTCCGCCTCGGGATGTCTGCCCGGCGCAGCGCCGCGCTGCGGGCACTGGACCCGTACTGGGACACGCCGTGGCCGACCCTGTGGCAGCGCACCTACCACCAGGCCAGATGCCACGTCGCGGAACAGGGCCCGTTGGATGCGCGGGGAGGATTTCCCGGTACCGGCCTCAGCCTGGGCGAGTGGCTGTACCTGCAGTGCACCCGGTATCCGGATCTGCATCCTGAGCAGCAACGGCTCCTTGCACGGCTGGGCATCGATGCCACGGCGGCTCGTGATGCCCGGCCCCGGCGTCGCAGTCAGCGTGCTGGGGAGCAGGAGGCGCTCGCCCATGCCCGTACCTGGGCTCTGAAACACGGGAGCCTGGCGGGAGTCGGTGTCAGCACGGTGCATGAGGATTACCCGCTGGGCAGGTGGCTTTCCGACCGGCGCGGCCAGATGGGGCGCGGAGTGCTGTCGCCAGGCCGTGCCGAGGCTTTGACACGGATCGACCCGTGGTGGCGGCCGCCCTGGCACTTGTGCTGGCAGCGTTCCTACGAGCACGCGTGCCAGCAGCTCCAGCACGTTGGTGGCGGGGAGTTGAGTGAGGGCTTTGCGCTCATGGACAAGCCGGCGCAGGAGTGGCTGCGCATCCAGCAGCACCGCTACCACCTGCTCCTGCCAGGCCAGCACGATCTCCTCGACCAGCTCGGCCTGAAGCCGGAGACGGCCATCGCCGAAGCACCGGCCGCCACGGCCAGTGCGTCTGCCGCGCCCGTGCGGGCCCCGGGTCGCCCGCAAAGGGACGGTGCGGGAACGGTGGGATGCCTTCCTGCGGTCGCACAGCACAGGCCGCTGGGAGTTCCGCGGGTCGGACAGCGCCCCGACCACCGCGCCCGGTTCGACAGCGCGCTGGTGCACGCCCGGGCCTGGGCCGACGTCCACAGGCACCTGGCCGTTCCACGCGATACACGGCAGAGCGGCTTCGCGCTCGGGATGTGGCTGTTCAGCCAGCGCAACCGCGCCAAGCAGCGCGCCCGGAAAGGCAAGCCCGCCTCACCGCACCTCAAGCAACTGGCCGCGATCGATCCGTGGTGGAACCCGCCGTGGGACCTGCACTGGCAGCGCAACTACTACCGCGCCCGCGACTGCATGCGTGCCGGCCGTGGAGCCGACACGGTGGGCGGTCTTCCCGTCGGGAAGGACGCCCTGGGTATCTGGGTCAAGCGACAGTGCACCCTCTACGAGAGCCTTCACCCCGACCAGCAGCGCCTCCTCGCCGCTATCGGCATCACCCCCGCAGCGGCCCAGGCGCGGGTCGGCCCCCGTGAGTCCAGGCGGCTGACCACCACACCGCGCTTCGACACCGACGTCGCCCATGCCCGCTCGTACACGGCCCGGCACGGACACCTTGCCGCACACGTCGGTGAGCAGCACGAAGGGTTCCCGATCGGGCGGTGGCTGGCCGAACACCGCCAACGCGCCCGCAAAAAGAGCGGGACGTCGCCTCAAGCCCGAGTTCTGGCCAGCCTGGACCCATGGTGGAACCCGCCCTGGGACTTCACCTGGCAGCGGCAGTACCACCAATACCGCACCACCCGAGTCGCCGGGCAACCCATCTCACCCAAGCTTCAACGCTGGGCATGCAAACAGACCGTCCTGTGGGATCGGCTCGACCCGCCCCAGCAAAGACTTCTGACAGCCATCGGCATCCACCCCGGATAGAGCAGACAACGATGGAGGGCCTCCGCAACCAAATGGTCCGCTCGCACCTTTCCCGACCGTGTGGCGACACGTCCGAGGCGCCGAAGAGCGTGCCTGGCATGCGAAAGCATGTGCGGTACGTGCTCCTGTGAGGCGCGGCCGCGGCAAGGCCGTCGTTCGCTGCCCCGCAGAGGAGGCCGTCACTGTACGTCTCCTGAGACCGCGGTGGTCACCCGCTTGGCCCGGGTGAGGGCCACGTAAAGCTTGCGGTGGTCTTCGCTGTCGGAGCTGAGGCCTTGTCGCAGGGTTTCGCGCTCCGGGCCGGTGAGGCACACGCCGACGGCGTCCCATTCTCGGCCCTTGGCCTGGTGGGCGGTGAGACCGGGGATAATTCGGGATGCAGACGTGTGGAGGCGTGCTCTTAGGTTCTCCAGGCGTGCGGTGTGGGTGTGGTTGCGTCGTCTGGGCAAAGGACGGTCGGTTTCGCTGGCGACAACGGTGTTGAGGGAGGTCCAGATCTCGGCGATGCCCGTCGTGCCGGCGAGGTCAGCGGCGATGGTTTGGAGGGGGGAGCGCAGGCGCTGCGCCGCTTCGTGGTCGATGCCGAGGGTGGTGAGGGCGTCGTTGTGGAAGGTGGCGTTTTCCCCGAACGTCCGCTGGGTGATTTCGCTGAGTAGGAGGGTGCAGGCCGCTTCGTGGATGTGGCCTGTGGTCGATCCGTAGGCAAGGGGCAGGACATGGGGACCGGCCTCCCACAGGGGTTTCCATCGCAGGGCGAGGAGGACGTCCATGTTCTCGATCTGTCCTTCAAGAAGGGTCACCCCCTGTCCTGCACGCAGTTGGTCAGCCAGTAGGGCTTGTTGGGCGCTCTTCCACCGGAAGGAGGTGCGCAGGTCGCGCTGGACGAAGCAAGCATCCTGGACCAGGTAGGGCACTTGTTCCGGGCGGGCGCCACGGAAGCCGTACAGCGCCTGCCACGGATCACCGACCACGGTGACCTCCAGGCCTGCGTCGGCGGCAAGGCGGACCAGGGACAGATCAAGGGCATTGGCGTCGAAGATCTCGTCGACGATCAGCGCGCGGGCGGTCTGGGCGAGGCGAACGAGCAGGACGTCGCGAACGCCGTGGGCGCCCAGGGCCGATTCGAGGAGATGGCGTGCATCCTGGTGCGTGCAGTATCCCTCAGCCAGGGCCTCGCCGACGTCCACGGTGCTGGGTCTGTTCGCTTTCCCGGCCCGTCGCACAACCTGTGTAATGACCTGGCCTGTTTCCAGGGCCACGGTGGGTTCTCTGTCGGTCCATTGAGTGGATAGCAGCACCCGCCAGTGGTCGATGACGGTGAGGTGGCGGTGGCCTGCGGGCCACCGCACGTGGCCGGTGTGCAGGAGGTGGGTGAGCAGGTCGCACACGATGGTGTCGAGTGTGACGATGCGGTGCGGCCAGGCGAGAGCGTCCGGGCCCCATTGGCTGAGCACACGGTCACGGAGTTCGGTTGTCGCGGAGCGGGTGAAACTGACCGCGATGACGGCGCGCTGGTCGTTGCCGTGGAAGCGCTGGATGCCGAAGCGCTGAGCCGCCACGGTGGTCTTGCCGGATCCCGGGGCCGCTTCGATGTAGAGGCGGCGGCGGGGTGTTCCAGCCGCAGTCAGCTGCTCACGGGTGAGAGCGCTGGCGGTCTCAGCTCGGGTCACGGTCCGTGTCCCCCCATGGGTCCGCTGCCCACGGTTCAGATCCCCAGGTACCAGCTGCCCACGGATCGGTGTCGGCGGGCTGCGCCGGGGCTGTGGGCCAAGCTCCTGCGGGAACGGGCGCCGGCGGCGTAGCAGGGCTGCCAGGGTCGGCCGGGGACAGGTCAGGGACGGTGGGCGGCACAGCGGGCAGGGCGGCTCCCTCCTCTGCTTCCTCCTCGGCGCCGTCTCCGTCCTGAGGTTCTGTGGGGTGCGGGAAGAGGAAGTCGAACAGGTTCTTGAGATGGCCGGGGACCTGGACCGGTTTGCCGTGTTCGACTGCATCGGCCAGGAGAAAGGCCAGTGCGTCGGCGAAGGCCGCCTTGTCCTTGGCATGCGGGCCCGCCGGCACGTCGGGGGCGCCCTTCTTGCCTTTACGGGCGCTCTTGAACAGGTTGTGCACCGTCTGCGGGGTGATCGGCCCGATGGGTGCTGCGCCGATGTCGGTCAGTGCGGTCTCGATGAGCTGCTCGTTGCCCTGGGTAATGGACGGCTCCAGTGTCGGGTGGCTGATGAAGGCCTGCACAACGGCCGGATCGTGGTCGGCTAGCCAGGCGGGCGGGGTGGGCTCTTCGTCGAAGGGCTTGTCGCTGTCGCGCAGAACGGCCAGCCGGGCGCATATTTCCGCGTCCTTTGTCGCCAGGAGCCGTGAGGTCCATGGCCCAACCTTCGTCCCGACGTACATGATGCTGAGCGCCTCAATGAAGGCCTGCTTCGCCTCGTCCGGACCAGCCCAGGCCCTGCCGAAGTCACGGAGGATGGCGGCTTCGGTCACGCCTTCGACCACGACGAGCCGTTCGGCGAACAGTGCGGCCGAGCGGCTGGCGTCCATGTGCAGGCGGGCCATGCGCAGTGTCTTGTCGCGCTCGGTCATCGGGATCGTGGCGATCGGTCGGCAGACTCGCTGGCCGTCCGCCGTGCGTCGCAGTACGACCAGTTGTTCGGGGTCGCAGGAGGTGATGATGTCGGTGGCGTGACTGGAGAGCACGATCTGCAGTTCCGGGCGCTCGCGTACGGTCTTGCGGAGGTAGCGCACGAGGGCGTGCTGCAGCTGGGGGTGAAGGTGGGCTTCGGGCTCCTCGATGACCACGGTGGCGTGGAACGGGGTGCGGGGGAAGAAAGAGTCCGCCTCGGATTCGGCTTCCGCCACTGCCTGCGTGCGGCGGTCCCGCGCCAGTTGTTCCTCGTCCGCTTGTGTCAGTTCCCCGGGTTCGTCGCTGGTCTCGGACGCCTCCTCTGCGGCTGCGGCTGCGGCGCGTGCGGTGGAGTCGGGTATCGCGGCCAGCGTGACGGCCATGTGGAGCAGGTTGACGTAGCCCAGACCCGAGACCTCCAGCGGGCGGGCCGCTGTGCGGCCTTCGACGACGGCCAGCATCAGTTCCAAAACACGCGCGAGGTAGGAGTCGTCTATCACCTGTCCTCGCACGTAGGACCACTGGCGCTGCACGCCCGAGGTGAGAGAGGCGAGATGGGTGCTGATGCGTTCTTCGACGGCTTCAATGAGCCCGTCCTTGGCGAGGTTCTCCAGGAGCCGGGAGGCCTTCACCCGCAGCGGCACCAGGCTGCGGCTGCCGTCGAGGCGTTCCTGCTGAGCGCGCAGCAGCTCGATGAGGATCCGGGTCTCCCGACGAGCCAACTCATCCAGGGGGTGGCGCCAGGCTGGCAGGTAGATGAACTTGAACGGGTCTGTCCCCAGACCCGGTTGCAGTATTCGGTGCCGGTCGACCTGAGCACGGACCGTGCCCAAGTTGCGCTGGAACCCGCTGAACCATTGCTGTGCGACGCCGCCGGCGGAGCGGTGCAAAGAGCCCAGAATCTGTTGTCCCAGGGGGCCCTCGGCATCCGCGGGGGTGTGCTCCAGGCTGTACTGCACCTCAACTCCCGGTGCAGCACCCGCACCGAGAACAGCAGCGCTCTGCCTGGGCAGCAGGGGAAAGCGGCTGGTGTGCGCCAGGTACAGGGAATCGGTGATCGTGGTCTTACCGGCTCCGTTCGCCCCGATCAGAACGCTGAAGCGTCCCGGCAGCTGACACTCGATCTCTCTCTCAGCGCTCGCTCTCAGCCCGGAGACCTTCACGCGGCTCAGATACAACGGATCCCCCTAACAACCCTGACGGCACAACAGCTTCCATCATCACCGCTGGCACGGACACCCCTCACCTCAAAACGCACCGCTCCCTCGCCGTCGTACATCAGCAGGCGCTGTTGGACAGCACGGGCGTCGTGGGTAAGTCCGGCACTTCCTCCGGGAATCGCCCCTTCAAGTGAGAACTGGCACCTAGAGATATCTGGGACCGGACAACCGGCCTGGGTCTGCAGTAAGCGGGATCAGCCGCCTGCCCCGGGCGACCCTCCGCTGCCTCATCGAGGGCTCTATGCGGCCTGTTTGTCCTGGGAGGGCGACGGCGGGGCCTGGGCGGCAGATTCGGTCTGAGCCTGCCGGACCATCTGCTCGTAAGCCCGGACCCACCTGTCCAGGCTCCTTGAGCGTGACGGGACGTCCCGCAGAATGCGGACCGCCGAGGCGAGCCAGGGCTGAACATCCGCTGCCCTGACGACGTGGCAGGCCTTCAGGAAAGCGATGGCCTGCGGCGGGTCGACCGGCAGTACGTCTCCCTCGATGATGCGACGCGCGGTGGTGCGGGGCAGGATGCCGGGGCCGGACATGCGCTCCATCTCGCCGGGCGTTGGGTAGCCGGCCCACACATGCTGGTGCCGCAAGGCGCGCACGAGGTCTGCCGGACTGGACAGCAGCGTGGGATCGGGTGCCTGGCGGACGTAGAAGGGAGCCCGTGTGGCCCGTCGGGCTTTGATCCACAGCTGGCGGGCACGGTCCATGAAGAGCTCGGGGTGGAGTTCGCCCTCGCTGGCGGTCGCGAGGATGAACTCCTGAATAGTCTCCCAGGACGGCACGACTGCACCGGAAGCAGCGCGTTCGAATGTCGCGGCGGACACCACTGTGCTGCGTGCGACCATCTGCTTGTGGGTCATCTGGGCGTGGTGCCGGCGGGCGCGCAGGAAGTCGGCGAGTTTCGCTTTCTCCGGCACGGTGCGGTCGACGGGGTTCTCTCGGCGTCCCATGGTCCTCGCCTCAGTTCCCGGCGCTGAAGTAGGCGCGCACGAGACGGCTGAGACGGCCCGCGCCGCGACCCGGTACGACGGCCAGGACGACGATCGCCACGCCGATGCCGCCTGCTCCAGCAAGCAGTTGCAAAACGTCATGGACGGTGTGCGGGCGAGGAGCGAGGAAGGCCGCAGTGACGATGAACGCGATGATCACGCACGCGTGCGGCATCCCGAACCGGCCGCAGGCCACGGTGTGGTCGGACGATACCGACCCGACGGTGGCGGAATTCGGCGCGGCAGAGGGCTTGCTGCCCATCAAGATTCTCCTGACTACCGTCCGGCGACCTGCCGATCGCCGGACGGTGCTATCTGGCTCCAACCTGTGGCCCAGGCGTGCGTTCAAGCGGGAGTTGGCGCTCCCAGCGCACGAACGGGCTGCTACTGCGGCACAGTTTCCCAGCCCCTATGGCACTTCTGAGGGGCGTCAAGCATTTGCCTCACCAGCGCGCCAATGTGCACTTCTTCCTGAAGGGGGTGCCGTCCACCACCATGTCGGCCCCCTCGGGGCGGCCCCGAAGGGCCTGAGCGGATGAAAACAATGCAGGTCACAGCGTTGCGCTCGGTCCTACCACGGCTGACTGACAGTCGTGAGTACACCGGAAATTCGGGCAAAGACGCAGGTCAGGGAAAGTGAAGCTAAAGTCCGTGACCGTGTACCGGGTACGTTTCAATCAGCCCCTTCACTCGATTGGGGGAAATCGACGGTAGGGCATTGACCTGCGTTGATTCAGTTTCGTGCCTTCTGGCTTCGGCAGTCTCCCTACCTAGGGAGGCAGACTTCTCATCACAGGCAGCCGTGAAACGGCCTGCCTGCCCTGATTGCTACTGGCTCCAACCACCGCAGCAGGGAGGGCAGGTGTTGGCGCACCAGCCCCGGGTGAAGCCGATCCCCACGCCACGTCGGCCGGGGCATCGGCTTCACGCGTATCTGAATCAGCCCCCGCCCGGTCTCCGGCACACGCCCGGCCGCCGCACCCGCCCAGACCGGCGCGGTGGCCGCAGACAGCCGGATCCGCCAGGACCAGACAGGGGAGGAACGCAGCCGCAATGGCTGACGCCGACGGGATGGTCCACAGCGGCAGTCTCTCTCCGGGGATCTTCCGTGTCGCGCCCTTCGCCCGAGAGACCACATCGTCGCTGATCTGCCGCACCGCAAGCCGCTACGGGATGGAAGCGAAGGTGTTGCGTTCGTACTGGCAGTGGCGCAACTACCCGCCGGGGCACGACGGCGGGGGCGCACGGGCCGACGCCGAGGTGCTGCTGAACGCAGCCGGACGGCATCTCCTGGCAGGCCTGTGCGGCGTCGAAGAAGACGTGCTTGCGCGGGCGTTGCCGTCCTGGGGGCAGGAGGGCTCCAAGCTGTCGACCGGAAGGAACGGGGTGCCGGCGGCGGCGTGGCGGACCGGGGGCGCGGTCGCCGGGCCGGTCGCCTTCGGTTGCCGCCTGTGCGCGGCCCGGCGTACGGGGACGGTCGTGCGGGTGGTGCGGTACGCGCCGCGATGGGAGCGGGTGTGTGTCCGGCACGGGCGGTGGCTCCTGGACGCGGACGCCCACCAGCCTCTTGAGCATCTGGACGTACGGGATCTGCCGGAAGTAGCCGCGGCGCAGCGGCGGTGGACCGGTGTGGCGCGGCGGGCAGCACGGGCCGGAGTAGAGCCGGAGCGGGTGTTCGCGCTGGCGCACGCGGTGGTCGCCCGGTGGTGGGAGCAGGCCCTGCACTGGGAGCGAGAAGTCATCTGGCCGCAGCGGCTGCACCAGGTCGCGGGCGGCAACGCCGATACAGAGCTGGAGCGGTGGCGGATCGTGGGCCGGGACACGGTCGTCTTCCCCGAAGTGGTGGCCGTTGCCGACGCACTGCTGGACCCGGTCATGGCCGAGCTGGTGTGGAGGGACAGCGGTGCCGGGCGGCCGCGGCCGCTGCCCGCCGACGGGTCGTTCTGCCGCCGGCTGGGCGAGCGTGTCGGGCGGGGGTGGCTGGGGCCGCTGGCTGCCACCGACTACGGCGGCCCGCTGACCTCGTGGATGGGCGCGGTCATCCGGATCCGCCGCGGCGCCGGGGGCCCGCCTGGCTACGGCAACGATCCGTGGTGGCTGAGGCAGGAGCACCAGCCTGTCACCATGGCCGCCCAGCTGCGCGTCCTGTCCAAGGAACGCAGCGCGCCCGGCTCGGGCACCACGTGGCGCTCTGCGGTGCCGGCCGAGCAGCGGGCGCTGATCACCAGCCTGGTCAACGACGCCGAAGAGCAGCTGACCCAGCTGCGCGGCGCCCAGTACGGCAAAACCGCCGACGCCGCGCAGCAGTTGCTGGGCAACCTCGGCCATGCCGCCACACTGATCGAGCAGGCCGTACGGGAGACTGCAGCAGGAGCCCTCACGGCCGGGATGGCACTGGAGGATCTGGCACGCTGGGCCCGCCTGCCGGCCGATGCCCTCGCCGAAGCACTCGCCGACCACCACAACGAGCAGCAGGCAAAAGGGCGGTGAGCATGCATCAGGAAGTCGGCAGGGCGTGCACGGGCCGTCGTCCGCCGGGGCGGTACCTCATCGCCCGGCACTCGTGATCAAAATCCGTGAAGCCGCCCGCCAAGCAGGCAGAACGGGCTTGACTGGGGCGCGTGGGCAGCAAGAACACAGCGGCCGCATCGGGCGGCCGCTCACAGCACATGCAGACGGATACCGGATCCGAGTGGGAGGCGGTCTTCGTCGACCCCATCGGGCAGATGGTACAGCAGCGGTGGGCGGACGCGGTCCTCGCGGTGGCCTTCGAGGAGCTGGAGCCGGTGTCGGCGTTCCCGGTGGTGCCAGGGCGGCGGTGGGGGCCCGGCCAGTGGTGGTCGGCCACGACCGGCCGGCATGTGGCCTGCGGGTCGGCCGCGATGCGGGCGCAGCTGATGGTGCTGGACCGCGATCCTGAGGTGGTCGGCCTGGCCGGGCGGCCGGTCCGTCTGCTGTGGCGGGACGCGCGCGGCCAGGTGCGCTCGTGGGTACCGCAGCTCTTCGCCCGCCACCGCGACGGCACCGCTGTGCTGGCCGACTGTCCCAGCCATCCGGAGGCCGGCGGTGAACGGGCCCGGAAGGCCGCGAAGGTCCTGGAGGCGGCGTGCGCGCAGGCCGGCTGGAGCTACCGGCGCCTTGAGCCGCTGGAGAAGACCCTGACGGCGAACCTGAAATGGCTGGCCGGCTACCGCCACCCCCGCAACGCCGGCCGTCCCCGTCTCGCGGCCGCCGTCCGTGAGACGTTCGCACAGCCGCGGCCGCTGATCGAGGGCGCCGAAGCGGCGGGCGACCCGATCGAAGTCCTGCCCGTCGTCTTCCACTCCCTATGGCACGGAAAGCTGACGACAGACCTGGAGACGCCGCTGCACGAGCGGGTCCTCGTCAGCACCGGCGCCGACGGTGCGAACGGCCGCGGCGGCCCGGGCAGCGGGGATGGACGATGAGCGTGCGGCGTGGCGGGCGGCCGGTGCTGCAGGTGGGAGCGCACGTCCGTTTTCGTGACCGCGTCTGGCAGGTCATCGCTGTGGCGGGGCAGCAGGTCCACATAGCAGGCGAGACAGGCGAAGACGAGACGGTCGTGGCCGGGCATCTGTTCGCCGACCCGTCCTTCACCATCGTGGGCGCCGAGATGCCCCAGGCCGTGACGCAGTGGGGTCTGTTCGAAACCGCGCCGGAGGAGGCGCGGCGCAAGGCGCTGGCCTGGCAGCGGCACATCCGCGAGGTGGAGTCCGGCCTGCCCGGCGGGACGGACAGCGGCGGGGTGCCCCGGGCCGAGTACGATCCCGACCGGTTCACGCTCGCGCAGCGCGAGGAGGCCAAGGCCGCGGAGCTGACCGCGATCGGCTTCGGACCTGTCTCCCGGACCACGGTGCAGCGCATGCGCCTGGCCTACCGCAAGCAGGGCCTGTGGGGGCTGGTCGACCACCGCACCACCCGCCGGCCCGTGCCTACCGGGCGCACCGACGAACGCGTCATCGCCGCCATCGAGGAAGCGCTGCGCCGCCAGCGCGGCCGCTCCAAAGGCACCGTCAAGGGCCTGATGCCCCTGGTCACGCAGATCCTTACCGACCGGCACGGCCGCGGCACAGTGACCGTCCCCTCCCAGGCCACCTTCTACCGGCTCGTCCACCAACTCGCCGGTCCCGCCGAACACCCCCACCGCCCCGCCCGCACTCTGCCCTCCCCGGCCGGCAGGCGGGCGTTCACTCCGACCGTGGCGCTGCGGCCGGGCGAGCAGGTGCAGGTCGACACCACGCGGCTGGATGTCCTGGCCGTCTTCGACGACGGCACCACCGGCCGGCCCGAACTCACGATCGCCGTAGATGTCGCCACCCGCGCCATCCTCGCCGCCGTCCTGCGCCCGGCCGGCACCAAGGCCGTGGATGCGGCCCTGCTGCTGGCGGAGATGGCCGTCCCGCACCCGGCCCGCCCCACCTGGCCCGACGCGCTGCGCCTCACCCACACCCAACTCCCCCAGCTACAGCGGCTGATGACCCTGGACGAACGCCTTCAGGGCGCCGCCGCCCGTCCGGTCGTGGTGCCCGAGACGATCGTCGTGGACCGGGGCAAGATCTACCTGTCCACGGCGTTCAGCGCCGCCTGCGAAACTCTCGGCATCAGCGTCCAGCCCACCCCGCCCCACGCCCCCGCCGCCAAAGGCATCGTCGAGCGCACCTTCGGCACCATCAACGCCCTGCTATGCCAGCACCTGCCCGGCTACACCGGCTCTGACGTCACCCGCCGCGGACCGGATGCCGAAACCGAGGCCTGCTTCAGCGTCGCCCAGCTGCAGGACCTGCTGGACGAATGGCTGATCCACTACCACCACCGCCCCCACGAAGGCCTGCGCCACCCCACCCTGCCCAAGAAGGCCCTCACCCCGAACCAGATGTGGGCCGCGCTCATCGCCGTGGCCGGCCACGTGCCCCTCCCCCTCAGCGGCAGCGACTACCTCGAACTGCTGCCGGTGCGCTGGCAGGCCATCACCGAACGCGGCATCCGCGTCGACCACCGCACCTACGACCACGATGTCCTCGCCCCTTACCGCGGCCAGCCCTCCCCCGTCACGGCGCGCGGCGGCAAATGGGAAGTCCACACCAACCCCCACGACGCCCGCCAGGTCTGGATCCGCCTGCCCGACGGACACCTGTCAGAGATCCCGTGGATCCACCGCGACCACATCCACGAGCCGTTCAACAGCGCCACCTGGCAGCACATCAAAACCGTCACCGCCCGCCACGGCGACCGCGACACCCACGAGGCCGACCTCGCCGACGCCCTCGACCAGCTCATGCGCCGAGCCCAGACCAGCACCGCCACCGCAGGCGAGCAACGCCTGATCACCCGCACCGCACCTCTGAAAACGCCCCCGCCGGCGGCCGACCACCGCACGCCCCACACCCCGGGCCCTCAGGCCGACGGATGGGACGACGACAGTCTCGACGACCTCGACGGCCTGCCTGACGACCCAGAGCAGGCTGATGGCGAGGAGGAAACCGTCGACAACGGCGACGCGCCCGTCCCGTACACCGGGCTCGGCCTCTACGACCCCGCCCAGGAAGCCCTCAACTGGTGACCAGCCCCGCACACAACCACCACGCCACCACCGACACCGAGGTACCACTGCCCGGCACGCACGCGGCAGAGCCGGAGTGGCCGATCACCACCTGGCAGGGCTGGCAGCACTTCGCCACCACCCCACCCCTCGCCCCGCCCCAGCCCGGCGACGCACCCCTCAGCACGGAAGAACGCCTCGCCTACCACTCCGCGTTCGTCACCGTCCGCACCCCAGCCATCAACACCCTCGCCACCCAGGTCCGCACCCTCATGCTGCTCGGCCGCCACCAGCAGAACACCGCCCGCCCCTCACTGATCGTCACCGGCCCCGCCACGGCCGGGAAAACGACCGCCCTCCTTGAAGTCGGACGCACCTGCCACCTCGCCCACACCCGCAAACACCCCGCCCCGCCCGGACGCACCCACCAGCAGGTGCCGGTCGCGTACCTGCTGGTGCCGCCCGGCGCCACCGCGAAAACCCTCGCCATCGAATTCGCCCGCTACCTCGGCATCCCCGTCACCACCCGCATGACCCAGGCCCAGATCACCAGCGCCGTCTGCCACACCTACACCCAAGCCGGCGTCCGCCTGGTCCTCATCGACGAGATCCACCGCCTCAACCCGCGCACCACCACCGGTGCCGAAGCCGCCGACCTGCTCAAAGACCTCACCGAACGGATCAAAGCAACCTTCGTCTACACCGGCATCGACGTCGCCGCCACACCCCTGTTCAGCGGCATACGCGGCGCCCAACTCGCCGGCCGCGCCAGCCTCATCACCTGCGGCCCCCTCCCCGCCCGCCACGGAAGCACCCGCCCCTTCACCGACCTCATCACCGACATGGAGAACGCCCTCGACCTCACCCAGCACACACCCGGCACACTCCCCCGCCACGCCTCCTACCTCCACCAGCGCACCGCCGGCCGCATCGGAAGCCTCGCCCGCCTCATCCGCCAAGCAGCCATCACCGCCATCTGCGACGGCACCGAACGCATCACCAAAAAGGCGCTCGAAGCCATCCAGCTCGACCACCTCGCCGAAGAAGCAAGCCGCCCCCGCACCCGCCAACCCGCCAGAACGGCATGATGCGGACATGAAGACGACCACCCACCACGGCGCAGCACACGCCGACGGCTGGACCGCACGCGACATCGACACCGCGCTGTACTGGACCGGCTTCAGCCCTCAACCATCAGCACCGACCGGCCAGCAACCCGCTGACCAGCACAAACCCTCACCAGCCCTTTAGATGCCGGGCCTTATCACCAACAGCACTCCTCTGTTATCAACAAACTCAGAACAACCACAGGCCAGATGCCCCATCAGCATCGCCTCCAGCGCCCCGCAAGCACCGGCACCGCTGTCAATGGATCCACAACACCCCAGCTCAAGCCACCCTCACCACACCAACTACGAACCCCGGAATCACACCTGTGATGATGTCCGTGTGACTCACCGCGTCAGCGCTCTGATCTCGGCCTTCGCTTTCTTGCGAGCGCGGTGTTGCTCGCCGGCGCCGCTCGCGAGTACCTCTCCGGGGCATCGGCTCTCTGGATCGTGGCTGGAGCTGTGATCTTCCTCAGCGCCTTCTACGCACTCGTGCGGGACGTGCGACGACTGCGTACAGGACAGACGTCCTGACGAACGGCACCGATCCGAACCGTGCCTTCGGTCGTTGGTCCGGGCGTGCCGTTGACTGATGCGCAGTGGGCGCGGATCGAGCCGTGGCAGAGCGCTGTTCCTCTCAAGCGGTCTAAGGTCCTCCGTCCGTGACGGCGGGACCGTTCCTCCGGTACGAAGCGGGTGACCTCCCCGGGCGCGTTCTCGTTGAGGACATCGCGCATCTCCCCGTTATGCGCGCATGGGGGCCCGGGCGCGCCTCGTGAACCCGCCCGGGTCCCGCATCCTGACCACTCCCGGCGGACTCCTCACCCCCGAGGCCCGGACAATCCCCACGGCCCTTTTCGACCGGGCCTGTGGGGCGTCTGGCGGTCAGGTGCGGCGCTTGAACAGCGCCGTGAGCAGACCGGGGTGCTGCAGCTGCCGGGACAGGTCGGTCCGGCAGTCGGGGCAGTGCCGGCCATCTTCTGCAGGCGCGTCTTCGTAGCGGATGCCGGGCTGTCCTGCCCGGGGCTGCCCGCACCGCTCGCACAACTCCGGAGCGGACGGCTCGGGCGGTTCGGGGCGCTCCTGCAGCGGCACCGGCTGCCGCGCGGCGGCCGGCTCACCCCAGCCTGCTGCCTGCTCCTGCCGTTCACGCTCGCGTTCTTCGTTGCGCCTGCGGCTGCGTTCGTCGTCGCGTTGGTGCCAGGCATCGGCGTCGTTGGGGTTGGCCAGGGCGGCGTCGAGGGTTTCCCACTGGCCGTGTCCGCAGCGCCACCACACCGCCGCCCGCGGACCTTGTGCCTGAAGTCGTTCGAGGGTGGAGAACAGGATCGGGATGGCGTCGGCGTAGTTGTAGTAGCCGTCCGGCTCGGTGTCGCCGAAGCCGTCCATGCGTTCGTAGCTGCCGGACCAGATGGCGCGGGTTGCGTTCATGACCGCGTTCATGCGGTTCTTCAGCGCCTGCGATCCCATCCTCGTGCCCGGGTTGAAAACCACCACGACCGGCGGATGCCCTTCGCGGCCGGTCGGCGGGTACAGGTTCCGCCACGCGGGAACGTCCCGGCCACGGTGGTCCTTGGCCTGCAGGCGGAAGAAAGAATCGCAGGTACTTGTCGAACTTCGCGGCCACGACATCGGCCGCCTCCGTGCAGTTGTCGACCTCCACCAGCAGCACCGGCACCCCCGCTTCCGGCGCCTGCAGCACCGCATCCGCACGGACACCGGACCGGTTGCGGCCCGTGCTCGGCAGATTCAGCACCACCTCCGTCGACCACGCGAAAGACACTGCCGATCCCCTCCGGCGCGGCCGGCACGGCTGGCACGGTCGGTGCGGTCTCGGTCGCCGGGGCAGCTGCTGAAGCGCGTGCGCTGGGAATCGGACGGGTGGCAGCCGGCGGAGTACGGGTGATGGCGATGATCGTCTCGTTCACGGCCATTGCGTGCGGGGCTCCGGAACGGGCAGCACCCCGCGCGATACCACCCCCGGCGGCGAGCGGTCGTGGCGGAAGTACAAAGTGCGGATGACCACCGAGGCCATCATCGGCGCCGTCACTGGCTCCCGTACTGCGCCTCGCACGGTGCTGCTGGGCCGCTACGACACGGCAGGCCGCCTGCAGTTCATCGGCCGAAGCACCACCCTGTCCCAAGCCGCCGGCCGCGCACTGACCGACGTGCTGGCCTCGCCCACCAGTGCGCACCCCTGGGAGGGCTGGACGTTCTCGGCAGGCTGGGGAACGCAACGCACCCTGGACGTCACCCTCGTACAGCCCGAGGTCGTGATGGAAGTCGCTGTCGACATCGCCCGCGACGCCTCAGGGCGATGGCGGCACCCCGCCCGCCCCCACCGCGTCCGCACCGACGTCGACCTGGCGCAGGTACCGCTGTTCGGCGAAACCGCCCCCTGAACCTGCCGTGGGCGGGCCCTTGGTCGTGGCGGCCCGCGCCCCAGCCGGTCTGTGGTCAGGGGGTGCCACCGGAGCAGTAGAATCGGCAGCTCAGGCCCGGGCCAGGCGTGCGGAATTCACCGGGGCGCGGGCCGTACAGGGCTCGGCCGCCGGGCTGCCGAGCTCGGTAAGCAGGGCGACGTCCGTCTTGTGCGATTGATCTCTGCATCCAGCAGGGGATGTGGCCTTGGGGACGCAAAGTGCTTCGACCTGTGGGGAGGGTGCTCTGCGCAGACCTACTCTGCGTTTTCCTTGCCCATGGAGATTGCCGCGTGCGTCACGTTCAGTTGCTGACGTCCTTCTTGATCTGTACTAGTGCCTCATCCCACACGTCGCCTCCATCCGCCCAAGTCCACAGCCATTGGCGCAGAGACGGTGCTGCGTAGCGCAGGCCGTCGTGAGGGTTCTGGCCCCAGTCGGGTTCCCAGCCGTCGGCGTCCCAGAGAAGCACCGGGTTGTCGACCGCTATCAGGGAGACGTGCCACTCCATGGTGCAGCCGCCGCCGGTCAGGAAGAACCACGAGGCCGGTGGCCCCCATCCTGGCCGCTGGTCATGGAGGGCGGTTGCGCAGGGCCAGCCCTGGACGTGCCAGTGCGGGATGCTGCGCGGTATCAGTGATGCGAGGCCGCCATCCGGTCCGAATCCTCCGTCACCGATCTCGGTGTAGACGCGTCGAAGCAACTCGGGCAGCCGAAACCCGAGCTTCTGTTCCGCGTCCTTGACTTCGGCGAACGTGACAGGCGGGAAGGGCTTGTCGGGGAGGCTTCCGCGGGAGGGGGAGGCGCCTCCCGCGCCCCATGTGAGTGCGTGCAGCCTCTCCAGAAGCGCGTCGTCGTCCGCAGCAGTGCGGTGGGTGGCATCGATCACGAGCCGGAACTGTAGTGGGGAAGGGTTGCTGCTTCGGAAGCTCGGCGTCTCTTCGCGACTTCTTCGCGCATGAGGTCGTGGGTGCGTGTGCTGTGCCAGAGGGTGCCCTCCCACTGCACGTACTGAGGGTCGCGGTCGTGTAGGAGGACGGGCTTGAGGTGGCCGTGGAAGAGGAGTGTGCGGCCCTGGTTCCGGCGGAGCCGAGGTTGTGCAGCTCGTCCACCAGGACATCGCCGACCGGGCGATCAAGGACCAGATGACCTACCGCGGCTTCCTCGCCGAACTGCTGATGGCGGAGTGCGACGACCGGGCCCGCCGCAGGTCGGAGAGGCGGATCAAGGCAGCCGGTTTCCCGCGGGAGAAGTCCCTGCGGACCTTCGACTTCGACGCCAACCCGAACATCGACCCGGCGACCATCCAACCCTCGCCAGCTGCGAATGGATCAAGAAGAGCCAGCCCCTCTGCCTCATCGGCGACTCCGGCACCGGCAAGTCCCCCATGCTCATCGCTCTGGGCACAGAAGCCGCGATGAAGGGCTACCGCGTCCGCTACACACTCGCCACCAAGCTGGTCAACGAGCTGGTCGAGGCCGCGGACGAGAGGCAGCTGAACAAGACGATCGCCCGCTACGGCCGCGTCGATCTCCTCTGCATCGACGAACTCGGCTACATGGAACTCGACCGCCACGGCGCCGAACTCCTCTTCCAGGTCCTGACCGAACGCGAGGAGAAGAACAGTGTCGCCATCGCATCCAACGAGTCGTTCGGCAAAGCGCACATGTTCCGGCGAACCCGTGCCAGGTGCTGCCGAAACTTCACGGGTTCGTTGGTGTCGAGGAGGCTGCCCAGGCGCCTCGATGTTCGCGCCACGCGGTCCTGAGGGCTTCGAGCTCGGATCGGGGGAAGTGCTCACCCCACTTGCCGCGGTATGTGCTCTCGCCGTGCTCCCTCACGACCTCGTCGAAGCAGCGGATCACTGCTCGGGCAACGACGTCGATGTTCTGCTGGGTGGACCAGATCTCGGTCCCCCTGTTGTCGTGGGCGCTACCGTTGGGCAGCTCGAGTAGGCGGATCCACACGTTGGTGCCTTCACGGTAGAAGATCCATCGGAAGGCGGTGGGCTCGGCCTCGAACTGCGCTCGGCATTCTGTCTCGCCGACGATCAGCCGGGTTACTGCCGTCAAGAGATCTTCGGGGGCAGTGGTGATATAGGAGGCCGTGACTTCGGCTTCCGCCTGGTGGTCGCTGACGATGCAGTCGGCCCAACCACGTCCGGACAGGACCCAGGCGAGTCGCAGGTGGGCCATCGTTCCCTTCTTTCAGCCGCGGGTTCCCTGTGCTGATTACCGAGGGCCCTCGCACCCGTCCGAGTCTGGGACACGGCGAGACTGGTGACCAGCGGATTCTCTGACGTTGGCTGACGATCAGTGATCGGGCAGGCGCCCGGGGTCGACATGGTCGGCGAGATGGATCAGGGTGGCTTGCGGGTCCATGCCGAAGGCCGCGGCGACGAGCTTGGGATCCATGGTGTTCACCAGGTCGACGAGCCGGGTGCTGCGGATCATGCGAGGTGGGAAGCCGCAGTCGTCAAGAACGTGGGAAAGGTAGGCAGTTGAGGCCGGGCTCCGCCCGGCCTTGGTTCCTTTGGTGACCATCACGTGCGGGTTGGCCGTGGGCCATGCCTCGCGGTGGGCCAGGCACCGCTGCAGCACTGTCCAAGAGGCGGGATCCAGGGGGACGGGATGGGGCCGCTTTCCCAACCGGACAGTATGGGCCTGCTGGTCGATGTCGTCGGTCTTCAGCATCCGCATCTCGGAGCTGGAGGCGCCATGCAGCAGAGCGAGCATGCCCATCACCGCTTCATGCGGGTGCACGTGCTGGTCGGTTGTCCACCGCCTGAACAGCTCGCGCTGCTGGTCGATGGCCAGGGTCTGGCCGCGGAAGTCGTTCGTCTCCTTGGCGACCAGATCGCGAGTGGGGTCGACCAGCAGCATCTTCTGGGACCGCGCGAAGCGGAAGAACTGCCGCAGCACGGTCAGCCGCCGCTTGCGTCCCTTGGGCAGGGTGGACAGGAAGGCTTCGACGTCGTGCACGTCGACGAGGGCCCATGCGTTCTTGTCCCGTTCGTCGACCAGGAAGAGCGCGAGGTCACGCAGGGTGGCCAGGGCGGTCTCCAGGGTGTGATTGCTGCGAGGGCGGGTGCCCGCTCGGCGGGCTCGGTCCTGGGCCCGCATCCGGGAGGTGTCGAAGGCGGCGACGGCTTGCTGCAGCGGTTCGGGGACGGCTTCGATGCGTCGTTGCCTTCGGCCGGCGGCGAGCCGTTCGGCCTGGTCGGTGGGCAGTGCCAGGTGGTGGAGGGTGAAGAAGTCCTCGAGTGCGCGGGCGAAGGAGCCCATCGACCGTCCGGGCCTGCGGGATCTTTCCAGCAGGGCCCGGGGTGAGGTGGAGTGCCCGTCTTCCAGGAGTCGGCCGAGGTCGGTGACGAAGCCGCAGGCTCTGGCGGTGCAGTGCCGGGCGGCAACGTGAGCGACGAAGTCTCCCAGCCAGGAGGGTGGATCGGAGAGCCGGTCGCGGAGGTGTTCCCCGCGGATGAAGGGACGGCCGGGGTGCTTTTGCCAGCAGGCCGAGCACAGCCCCAATCCGGCATGTCGCCGCACCTGGCCGCACTGGCGACAGGTCCTCGGAGGCTGCTTCTTCTGTCTGGGCCGTGAACAGTGGCCGCACCAGCCGGTCGTCTCACGCAGATAGCCGGGCCTGCGGCAGCGCGGACAGGTCTGCTGGGCTGCCCGCTGGTCGGCCTTGCGCCGGCAGTCGCGGCACAGACGGTTCTGCGATGACCGGACGGGGTGGCTGCATTCCTCGCATACGCGTGAGCAGATGATGCACCGGCCGGTGTCCTGCTGCAGGATGCGGTCGCGGCCGCAGCCAGGGCAGACCGCCCTGGCGGCCTGCTCGTTCAGTCGGCGCCAGCACCGGCAGCAGTGCTGGCGGTCGAGATATCCGACGGGGGCACCGCAGGTGACACAGTCCCGTTGCTTCTTGCCCATCGCAGCCCGCCGCTCACAGAGGCGGCATCGACCGGCCCCTGGCGGAGGCGGTCTGCGGCAGGTCAGCGACTGGACGAGGAGGTGCGAGGGGCCGTTCGACGGGGGTGGTGTCGACCTCGATCAGGTCGTTGGGAGTGCACTCCAGCGCGGTGCACAACGCGGCCAGCGTGGTCATCTTCACCTGCGAGGGTTCCTTGGTGAACAGCGCGGACACCGAAGCCGAGGACAGTTCCAGGCCGGCCTTCTCGGCCAGCAGCCGCCGCAACTCGGTCCCGGTCCACACCTCGCGCTGGGCGGCAGCCATCCGCAGCCGCCATTGGATCTTCATGCCGTGGTGTCCTTCCCGGTCAGCTCGGCCAGAGTGCTGGCGACCGCGCGTTTATAGGCGTCCTCGATGAAGGTCGCGGAGGGCCGGACATACCGCATGGTCGAGCTGACGGTCCAGTGACCGAGCATCTGCTGGATCGCGACGAGATCGACTCCACGTTCGTAGTTGTGCGTCGCGCAAGCTCTTCGCAGAGCATGGGGGCTGAACCGCTCGGATGGCGGACGTCCTTCGAGTTCCATGAGATAGCGGAGCCGGTTACGGACGGTCCCGCGATGCAGGCTGCCGCCGGACTCGTCGGCGAAGAGCACCTGCGAGTCGGGGAACTTGGGCCGCACGTCCTCCAGGAACCACCGCAGGACCAGGTCAAGGCCGTCGAGCATGGGCACCCACCGAGGCCGCGGCCCGGACGTGTGGGCTCCCTTGCCGAAGCGGACGTGGAGCTTGCCGAACGGGCCGCGGGTGAAGTGCAGGTCCGGCTTCTCCAGCAGCGATGCCTCCTCTGAGCGGAGCCCGGCGTGATACAGCGTCCGGAACATCGCATAGTCCCTCGCTGCGGGTCCGTACTTCCTCGCGGTCGCGATCCTCTGTTTCATGAAGGAAAAGAACTCGTTCACCCGCTCTGGTGTCGGCGGCGGCAGCAGGGCCGGAGAGTCGTCGCCGACATGGCGGGAGGCGTTGAATTCGTCGACCGGGCAACCCAGTCGGACGCCGAATGCGGCCTCGATCTCGGCCGCTTTGCGAGCCTGCAGGAACCGGTGGAAGCCCTTGAAGATCTGCACGTACTCGCGGCGGGTCGATGTCGCCCGACCCTTCACCGCGAGGTCACCGACCACCCGGTCAATGTCCTCGGGCGTGACTTCCCACGCGGGCCGTCCCAGTGCGGTGAGTGTCCGCTCCAGCAGGCCGATGTCGTTGTCGATGGTCACCGGGCTGAACCCGCGGGCCCTCCACGAGGCGACGAACGCGTCGACACACATGGTCTGGAACTGCCACGGGTCCGTGGTCAGCTGCTCCTGCGGGACGGCCCCGCCTGCGATGACCTGCAGTCTCGCCTCGGCCACCGGCACACCTTCCTCGCACCTGAACGGTCAAGGCAGCACCTTGAAAACCCGGGTGCCACCACGAGAATCAACGAGGACCCCAGGAGAGGGATACGGCCAGGTGGCAGCGGCAACCCTTGTGAGGGAACAAGTGGCAGCCCCAGATGACTGGACGAAGACCTTTACCGACCCGAGGCTCTGCGCGGCGATCGTCGACCGGCTCACGTTCAACGGCACCATCATCGAGACCGGCACCGACTCCAACCGCCTCGCCAGCACCCGAGCCCGAGCCGAGGAACCGGTCAAGGCCGGCTGAATTATCCGGGTCCGCCCCGCCTGCGGCGGGGCGGACTCACAGCCAGGACACCTGGGCCAGCCGTGAGATCCTCTCCGTCATGTTCGAGAGCGAGCGCAACCAGCGGGCGATAGCAGGCGTCGAGGCCCACGTTCGCGACTTCTTCACCGGCCAGGCGATCACGGTCAGCGACTACGACCTGGGACCTGGACGAAGGGAAGCGGTTCCCCACCTGAGGATCCTCACCGTCAGCCCAGGACCGCGCGCCGACAGCTGGGCCTACATCACCGCCGGCTGCTGGTCCACGGTCGAGACGGACGGCCACGGCCACGAGTTCGTCCTCACCGCTCCCGTCTGCGACGAACGCTTCGCTGAGCTCCTGGCCATGACCGCCTACTACCACGCCGATCACCACCTCGACCTCGAGCACAGCCTGCCCATCGGGGAGCCGTGGCTGCCCGGGTCCCACTGCGACCACCTGCTCATCAGCCTCCCCTACCTCCACGGCCCTGACCTGGAACACTGCCCGCTGCCGGACGGTGATGCCCGCATCCTCTGGGCCCTGCCGGTCACCGCAGCCGAGATGGCATACCGCCGTGAGCACGGCCACGAAGCCCTTGAACAGCTCTTCGACGAGCACGCGATCGTCCCAACCGATCCAAGGCGTCCATCCGTCGCCTGAACCTCGCGGGCACAGTTCGGGCAAAAGCGGCAGTCGAGGAGCCATCCAGCCCCATCAAAACTCGTCGACAAGTTGAGGCCCAGTGATCACCGATTGCCGCCCAAACTCATCGACAAACGCTGTCCGCCTTCAGGTTCTGGTCCAACTTCTGTGGTATGCCTACTCTCTGTGACTGTTGATCTTGCTGTTCGTCCCGCGAGATCGTCTGGAAACTGCCAGTGCCGACCTCGTTTGGGCTGATGGTTCTGTGCTGTGTGCGAGGTACTGCTCCGGCTGGAAGAGCTGCTCTTCCTGGCGGCTCCGGAGATCACGGTGGTGTCGGTGCAGGACGACGGCGAGGTGATCCGAGTTGGTGTCAGATGTCGGACGGCCCGGGCTAGGTGTCCGGGCTGCGGGAGCTGGTCGGGGCGGGTACACGGCTCCTATCTGAGGTTTCCTGCGGACCTCCCCGTGGCGGGACGGCGGGTGATGCTGCAGCTTCGTGTCCGGCGCTTCACCTGCGAGGAGTCTCCTGCGGGCGGCGGACGTTTGTTGAACAGGTGACGGGACTAACGCGCCGATACAGCCAACGCACTGAGCGAATGCGGCCGGTGCTGGCCGAGGTCGGCCTCGCCCTGGCCGGTCGCGCCGGTGCCCGGCTGGCCGACGTTTTCGGGGCGAAGGTCAGCCGGAACACGGTCCTGCGGCTGGTTGGCACTCTCCCAGAGCCTCAACCGCGGGTCCCACGGGTGGTCGGCGTTGATGAGTACGCGATGCGCAAGGGGCGTGTTTACGGGACCGTGTTGGTCGATGTTGAGACCCGCAGGCCGATAGACCTCCTGCCGGATCGCGAGGCGGGTAGTGTCGCGGCCTGGCTGGCCGAACGCCCGGGGATCGAGGTCGTCTGTCGAGACCGCGCCCCGTTCTTCGCCGAAGGCGCCAGCATCGGAGCGCCCACTGCCGTCCAGGTCGCCGACCGGTTCCACCTGTGGCGCAACCTAGGCGAAGCGGCCGAGCGGTGCGTCTCCCTCCACCGCCCTTGCCTTCGCGCGACCATCGTCGAGCCGCCCCCGGAGAAGGCCCTGGCACCAGAATCTGCCGGCAGTGATTCGCCATGGCCCACCGGGCACCGGTTCGCCGACCGCACCCGCGCGAAGCACGCCACCGTCCACGCGTTGCTGGCCGCTGGCCACAGCCGACGCTCGGTTCAGCGTCAGCTCGGCATGACCTATCGAACCGTCCAGCGGCTGGCAGACGCCGCGACCCCAGAGACCCTGTTCCAGGGGCAGTGGCAAAACCGAAGAACCAAGCTCGACGACTTCAGGCCCTACCTACACGAGCGATGGGCCGAGGGCTGCACGAACGCCTGGGCCCTCTGGGAAGAGATCAAGACGCACGGCTACACGGGCGGCTACGGAGCCGTCCGCGCCTACCTCCAGCCGTTTCGCGCAACCCCAACCGCACCGGCAACCCGTCCACCGTCTCCACGCACAGTCGCCGGCTGGATCCTCACTCACCCCGACACCCTGCCGGAGAGCGAGCGCCTGAAGCTCAAATCCGTCCTGGCCAGCTGCCCCGAACTGGACGCCCTCACCCGACACGTCCGCGCATTCGGCAAGATGCTCACTCAGCTCCAGGGCGACCAGCTCCCGCAGTGGATCAAGGCGGTCCGCGCCGACGACCTCCCCAGCCTCCACGCCTTCGTCAACGGCCTCGAACGGGATCTCGCCGCCGTCACCGCCGGCCTGACACTGCCCTGGAGCTCCGGCGTCGTCGAAGGCCACGTCAACCGGATCAAGATGATCAAGCGCCAGATGTATGGCCGGGCCGGCTTCGGTTTGTTGCGGAAACGAGTCCTTCTTGCCTGATCGCAGCTCTGGCACTCGCTGTCCGCTCAGCTGATCGCAAGCACCAAGGGATCGAGGCCCAGCTTGCTTCGGCATGAATCGACGGCCCGCGTGACCCAGGCGGTCACGGAGTCGTGATCTGCCGCGATCGCGTGAAGCTCACGAGCCTTCTCGTGGGCTTCGACAATCCAAGGCGCCAACGCGTCCTCTCGTAGGACTCGCTCGAAGTGATCGCGGGCCATGTCCGGGTCCCCAATGAGGGCGGCTGCGATCCCGGCGTCGAAGCTGTCCCAGAGGAACCCCCGCCGCACCGGCCTGGACGTCAGATATCGGGCAACGTTCGGCAGAGCCGGGAACTTCTCCCTCAGCGCGGTCACGTTCGCAGCCGCCTGTCGGCTGAGGGCGAGCGCGAGCGGCGTGAACTGGTCCTGAGTGCGGAACAGCTCGGGGCCAGTGCGGACTGCGTCCACGTGGAAGACCAGGTGGTCCACGTCGTGCCACAGCCACATTGCACCGACGTACAGACCGCTGCCGGCCGTCCGCGGCGGGGTGAACTCCACAACCCCGAGCCACCACCCGTGATCATCAATCCACAGCCGCGACCGCCCGCGTTGGGCCAGTCCGAGCGGCTTCAGGGACTCCCGCGCCGCTGAGGTGATGATCCGGAGGACCGGACTGCGATCTGCCATGTCCGGCATTATCGACCGTCCCACCGACACCACCATCGGTCGTGGTGCCACACCATGCACAGAGCTGTTCAGCAACACTGAGCGTCACCGCTCCACCGAAGTTGGACCAGAACCCGCCTTCATGAACGAAGCCAGGGTCGTAGTGCTCCGCGCCGTAGACCCGGCCCCGCCCCACAACAACTGCTCGTACAGAGCTCACTGACCGCTGCAAGCGGGTCCGCCGATGGATCCGGCGAACCCTCTTGGTTCATTCTCCTGCACTCCGAGCGTGTTGGTCGATGTGTAGCGCTTCGTACTGCGCATAGACGCGCGCTAGCGCCAGGACGTCCTCGCGCACTGCTATGAATTCGAGCAGGAGAGTGAGAAGTAGGTTGACAGCTTCCTTCTCTTGTCTCGGTGTCAGCTGTTTCAGTTTGTTCCAGCCGTACCTCTGAACGTCTGGCAGAGCCTCCTCCAGGACTAGCGCTTGCCATCCGAAACTGGAGCTTTCACCTTTGCGGACGATCAGCCACTCGGTGAATCCACGGAGGAGACCGCCCGAGCGAGCCATGTCGAAGCCGATGAGGAAGGTGACCGCATTGCTGTATGAACCGTCAAGACCGTACAGCCCTGGCCTGTCCCTCACCAATTGAAAGAAGTTCCCGTCGTTCAAAGATCCCCCCAGCGCTGAAATTACTGGACTTTGTCCGGCTCGGACAGCCACCCGCGACAACGCCCTGCCCCCGGCATTGCGGCTTCCCGAGGCAGGGCGTTTCACATTGTATTCACCGCCGCATTGCCCGGTTATGCGGGTATGCGCCGCCGAGGAGACCGACGCTCGCGAAGGCGGCGTGACGGCACCGGCTTGCTGCAGGGAACCTCAGCCTTCCCACATGGCCCTCGCGTAAGCGTCTAGGCCTTCCAGCAGACCGTCTTCCCTTTCTGGATTCCGATCGATCGAGCCGCCGCCTTTTTCAAGCATCACGATCGAGGTCAGCAACAGCCCACGGAGGAGACCATGCAAGACGAAATTGCTGGTGGAGCAGTACCTGTCGTACAGGCCTTGAGTGAACTGCTGAAACGCGACCAGGTCTACGTCGCTACCGCCGAGTCGCTCGTTTTCCGTCAAGCCCGTTGACATGCCGATCAGTTCACCGGCTTCCCGAGCGAGGGCCGTATAGGCTTGCCCTACCCGGAGTGCGGGGTCCCAGAGAGTTTTGGATCTGTCGGTAGGTTGGAATGGATAACTCATTAGAACCCCCTGGTCAAGATGTGCACGTCCGGATATGAACCGGGATTCGACTGCTTCTATAGAAGCCTGGCGACGGCCAAGCCGGCCAGGCTATGACCGCGGCGCGGCACGGCCAGCGTAATCACCTAAGGGCTGTCCCGTAACTGTGGTTGCGGGACAGCGCGTCAGGCGCTCGGGTTCCTGCACAGATGCTGCTCGTCCAGGGTCCCGAACCGTACATCCTCACGGTCAAGGTCGACGAGGATGGGCCAACAGTCCAACAGCTGCTCTCGTGCGTCACGCGAGGCGAGGTGGCTGCGTAGGTGAGACCGGAGAGCGCTTGTAGGCGGTTCCGGAGAGCGGTCTGGGTCTCCACCCCTGTGGAGTGTTGCTGAGAACTGGCAGCAGGCAGTTCCGCCGGAACCTGGATGACGTCACGCAGATGTTGACCGTAGGCTCTCGGCGAAGGGCAGGTGCGGTGGACATCACGGTGCAGTGGATCAAGACGTCCTGGACGAAGCAGTCTCGGGGCGGGGAGGCCGCTGCCCGCAGAAACGCGGCGCCGGCCGGCTTCTCGTTGCCCCAGGTGTCGTCTGGATTTGCCCACTTCGTCCAGATGTCCGAGCGTGACGGCTTCGAGCCACGTCCGAGCCAGAAAGACTTCCGCGAGGTCGGTGTCAGCCTGCGGGACGAAGGTGATCGGCTCCGAGTGCTCGCTCGTGTGGAGCCGCTCTTCGGGTTGCCCCCTCGGCCGCGCAGGCCGCCGGCAGTTCGACTGCTTCCCGGTCAGTGGGTCCGCTGGCAGTTGAACTACCGGTTCACCAGCGCCCTGGGGATCCGCGGTTGGTCGTACTGGCTGGACACGTTCAACATCGCTTATGGCCCCGTCGACCGGGATGTCTTCCTGTCAGAGCCGACCGTGATCGTCGATGAGTGCGGGCCAGTTCGGTAGAGCAGGCTCACTGCACTCAGACGGCTGCTCGTTCCGCTTGGGCCCGGGTGGCGGCGAGGCGGTAGGAGTCGGTGCCGGTCTCGATGATGTTGCCGCCGAAGGTGAGGCGGTCGACGATGGCCGCGCAGAGGCGGGGAGCGGTGAAGGTCTTGGTCCAACCGGAGAAGGGCTACCCCCGGAGCTCACCCCACCATGGAGGAAATCGCAGGCAGGTCGCTGAGCCCGCTCACAGAGCGCCTGGACTGCGGTGCAGTCTCAGTTGTCTACCCCGGCTTCCCACTTGCGCCGGCGCAGCATGTGGTCGCTGAAAAGGTGTCGGCTCTGCTCGAGCAGTTCACCCACCTCCGCGTCACCGCGCCGCTCGCCCGGCGACGGATGCCAGCGCTGCACTGATTGCGCGGCCCAGGTACGCAGCTTCATATCCGGGTCCTGGAACAGACCGACCGCCACCCGTAGCGCCAAGGTACCGCCGCGCGCGTCGAGCAGCCGGAACGCACCGACGCGGACGTGCCGCGGCCGATCGGTACTGGTGCGCGCCAACAGCCAGTCGGCGGGCAGCTCCCTGGCCGAGGGCAGCAGGGCGGCGACAGTCTCGCGGACGACACCGGCGGCAGGGTCGTCGAGGAGTGGCCGCAACTGCTCCGCATCCGCGCAGTCCAGCGCCCGCAGCCCTGCCACCGCTCGCGCCCGCACCCCTGCCGCCGGGTGCACGAGCAGCGGCCGCAGCAGTCCCGCGTCTTGAAGCTGAGGCCGGTCTCCTTGATGGCGTGGTTGACCTCCACCTGCCAGTCGGTCAGGTGCTTACGGCCGCCGTGGGCGAGGATCATGTCCGTCACCGCGACGCCGTGCGGACCGAACCCGGCCTTCACCGCCTTCGCTCCGGTGCCGCCCTTCGGTCGGGGAGGCAGCTCGTTGCCGTCGGCCAGAGCCTTCTGTCCCGCCGGAGTCAGGTTCCAGATCGGGTGCCTGCCCGCCTTGCCGTTCGTCTCCGCCAGCCCCAGCTCCGCCAGTTCCTTCATCGCCCTGCGCACCTACGACCGGCCGTCCGACTCATCCTTCGTGATCACCTCAGCCATCTGCCGCACCGTGGCTATCCGCACGCACCCCAGCATCCGCAGCGCATCGGCCCGCACCTTCCCGGCCGTGGGAGTGGACCTCTTCCCCTTCGCCGACGTCTCGCCCGCCAGGGGGCCTCCCGGCACGCTGACACCTCTCTTCCTTCCCCTGAGTGCCTGACGCTGTCGGGGATCTTGGTCGAGCGTCTCTCTGGGGGAGATTATCGAGCTGCGTGCCTGTGACCGTCGCCAAACTCGGTAGCTGTTCGGGCCCGGCTCTGCATACGTTCGGCCCCATGGCTGACGACTGCTTCGCGCATCCACGACTCGCCGCGATCTACGATCCGCTCGACCCCGACCGCAGCGACCTCGATCCATACCTGCGGATGGCAGAAGAGTTCGAGGCACAACGAGTACTGGACATCGGTTGCGGCACGGGGGTGTTCGCGGTTCTCTTGGCTGGCCGCGGGTTCGAGGTCGTCGGTGTGGATCCCGCCCAGGCATCCATCGACGTCGCCCGGACCAAGCCGGGAAGTGAACGAGTGCGCTGGATCTGCGGCGACGCGACATGCCTGCCACCGCTGCAGGTTGACCTCGCGACGATGACAGCGAACGTCGCCCAGGCCATCACTGATCCGCAGACATGGCAGAACACGCTGCGAGAAGCGCACGAAGCACTGCGGCCCGGAGGGCATCTGGTCTTCGAGACGCGCGATCCGTCCCGACGCGCCTGGGAAGAGTGGACCCGCGAGAAGTCCTACCGCGTGACCGAGATCCCAGGCATCGGCTCCATC
>NZ_JBFBJT010000077.1:0-34998 GCF_040686175.1 Streptomyces sp. NPDC086077
GCCACCGCGATCTGGCACAACTGGAACACCGGAGCAACGGTCAAGCGCTCGCTGATCGCGTACGACCACTGAAGACATCGGACTCATTCATCTAGGGTGAACGGTCGGATCGTCGTCAGCACGTGCACGTCGGGAAGGGGTCGCTGCTCAATGGCGGAGACGGAAGCGGAGATCAAGGCGCGCAAGGAGCGGGAGCGGGACGAGCTGTACGCCCTGGACATCTCGGACGTCGAGTGGCACAGCGCGCCGGGCACCGAGGAGCAGGAGGAGCGGGTGGAGATCGCCTACCTGCCCGCCGGGGCCGTGGCCATGCGCTCCTCGCTCGCCCCGGAGACCGTGCTGCGGTACACGGAGGCGGAGTGGCGGGCCTTCGTGCTGGGGGCACGGGACGGGGAGTTCGATCTGGAGGAGGCGCCGGGGGGTGCGGGGGGCGGGGAGCAGTAGGTCGGGTCGGGGGTTTGGGTCGGTTTCGGGGCGGCGTCAGGGGGTGCTGGGCGTCGTGGGCGTGGTGCTTTCGATGCCGAGGACCAGGTAGATCCATGCCTTGCCGGAGGGCGGACCGTCCACCGTCTTGGAGCCGAAGAAGAGGCGGCCGTCCTGGACGGCGATGTAGCCGTGCTCCGCCGTCGTCAGCAGCCGGGCCTCGTGCGGCACCTCGTAGTAGTAGTACGGCGTCTCCCTGCCGGTTCCCGGGTCCAGGCTCACGAGCGCGTTGGGCGCGATGTGGTCGTCGCTGAGGCGCAGTGCCAGCAGTCGGTCACCGCTCATCCGTATCGGGTAGAGCAGCGCACCGGGACCGGACTCGAACTTCTCCGTGGTGTTGCCGGTCGCCAGGTCGAACCCGATGACCCAGTTGGAGTTGGCGGTCTCCGCCGAGTCCTTGCTGCGGAGGAAGACCTGGCCGTCGCCGACCGCGATGGTGGGGCAGTCGTCGACGACCAGATAGTCGTCGTACGAGCACTCGCCCATGTAGGTGCCGCTCTGGAGGCTGATCGTGGCGCGGGGGGCGCCCTTGTCGTCGAGGGAGAGCAGCTCGGATCTCCCGATCTGGCCGGCTTGGACGGCGAGGACGGCCGGCTCGGCCGACGGGATGTTCAGGTCCCGGACGCCCTTGGCGGCGGAGTAGGTCCACAGGACCTCACCGGTCCGAGGGTCGATCTTGCGGGCCTTGTAGCCGGTGCGTTCCAGCGAGTCCGCGGGAAGGCTCTCGTCGTCGTTCACGCACTGCTGGCGGACGATCAGCGCTGCTCCGCCGGCGGCGCCCATGTCCTGGCAAGGGCCGTCGGACGTGGTGCACCACAGTCGCTCGCCGGTGTCCATGGAGTAGGCGTCGGTGCCACCGCCCCAGGTCACGACGACGGTGCCGCGGGTCAGGGTCACGCTCGGGGTGTCCTGCCACGCGCCGCGTCCGGTTCTCCGGGGTGTCGCCGGAGAGTGAGGCGGAGAGGTCGCCTCGCCAGATCGTGCGCCGTCGTCGAGGTCGAAGAAGGCCACCTGGTTGCAGAGGGCGTCCTCGTCCTCGCTCTCCCGGTGGAGGACGGCCGTACGGTTGTCGCCGCTGACGTGGCGGGTGAGACCGCAGATCGGGCCGTCGAGGGTGAGCTTCCACTTCTCGTCACCGGGGGACGCGTCGGTGCCGATGGGCAGACCGAGGACGGTCTCGTACGGTGGGTCCAACTCGGCGTCGGCTCCTTGCGCCGTGTTCAGTTCGTGGTCGGCTTCCGGCGTCGCGTTCAGCACCGTCGGCTCCCCCGGCGCCGCGCTCAACTCGCCGTCGGCTCCTCGCCGTCGGCTTCCTGCGCCGCATTGGGCGCACCGTCGGCTCCCCGGCGCCGCGCTCAACTCATCGTTGGCTCCGGGCGCCGCGTTCAGCTCGTCATCGCTCGGGCCGCCGCGTAGACGTCGAAGACGGCGAGCGCCAGCGGGACCAGGGTCAGCAGGACGAAGCCCTCGGCGATCTCCGTGAAGCGGCCCCAGAACGGGGTGACGCCGCCCCGCGAGGCGGACAGGCCGATCGCGGTGACGACGGCGGTGACCGCCGCGATCGCGGCGACGAGCCAGATCGTCCGGATGTCCAGGTCGGTGCGGTCACCCGTGAGCGCGTCGCGGAACGCGGAGACGGGTGGGTTGAGCGCCAGGCCGGTACCGAGCAGCACGAGGGAACCGAGACCGGCGGCGAGCAAGGGGACGACCTGGGCGGTGTATCGGAAGAGCTGCGCGCGCATCAGCAGGGCGACACCGACGGCCAGCGCGAGCAACTGCGCCCAGACACCCTCGGAGAAGCCGAGGACGGCGCAGGAGCCGACGGCGAGCAGGGCGCAGCCGCCGACGAGGCCGACCAGGAGTTCGTGGCCGCGGCGGGCCTGGGCAGTGATCCGTTCGACGTCGACCGGCTCCTGTGGGGCCGGATCGGTGCCGTAGGCGCTGCGCGGAGCGGAGGCCTGGGCGTCGAAGCCGATGGGCAGCCGGGCGAAGCGCAGGGACAGACCGGGCAGGAAGGCGAGCGCGCCCACCGCCACGGGAGCGCACAGGGCGGCGATCTCGGACGGCGCCCAGTGCGCGAGCAAGCCCGCGAACACGGCGCACAACGCCATGCCGGACGCGACGAGACAGGCGACGAACGGACCGTCCCCGGCCGGCGAGCACAGGGTGAGAAGCACCGCGGCGAGCAGCACCGCGGCGCAGGCCAGGAGGAACTGGAGCTTGCCGACGCCCTGTCCGTCGGCGAGCGGGAGCAGTCCGGAGCCGGCCACCCCGACGTTCGGCAGTGCGCCGAGCCCCAGGGCGAGGGCCGAGGACCGGTCGTCGTACACACGGGCCCGTACGCAGGCGAGGACGACCAGGAGGACACCGGCGACGGCGGCGAGGACGCCGGGCAGGCCGTGCATGTCGTGGCGGGGGTCACCCGTCCAGGCGACGAAGGCGAGCAGGGCGGGCAGGACGGCACCTCCGACGTGGCCCGCGGTGCGGGTCAGGTCGGAGCCCCACAGGGTGTGCTCGCGGGTCACGGCCGAGGCGACCGCCTCGGACACGTCGTCGTGGACGGCGGGGGGCAGTGATGCGGAGAAGGGTCGCAGCGAGAGGAGTTCGCCCTCGAGGATGTGCTGGGCGGCGAAGGAGCGTGAGCCGTCGAGGACCCTGCCGTCCCGGCGTACGAGGTGGTAGCCGACCGGCGCGCCCTCGGCGGGGCGCTGTCGGGAGAGCCTGAGGATCTCGGGGTACAGGTCCACGACCGGCACGTCGTCGGGCAGGGCCACGTCGATCCTGCTGTCGGGCGCGACGATGGTGACCCGGCAGAAGCCGAGCCCGTTTCCGGGCGCGGTCCCCGTTCCGGATCCTCCTGCGGTGGTTGCCCCCGAGGCCGTGATGCTCACCTGCTGCTCCCCCCTGCGTGATGGTTCCGCGTCAGCGGCGTGAAGAAGTTGCACCGGTTCGCGCGCGGTACGGAACGCGGGTCCGGCCGCACGGCCGAACCGTCGCCGCCGGACGCCGAACAGTGCGGTATGTCCGCTCTCCCCGGGCCCGCACCGCATGTGCTCACGCGAACATCCGGCACCTTACCGCCCCCTCGTCGCACCAGAAGTCAGTAGGATCACGCGGCGGCCCGCGTCCGCCTGACACGGGGTGGCGGACGGTACTTGCCGGGGCCGGCAAGGGAATTGGTGAGCAGTGAGCCACATCGTCGTGAAGCGGCCGCCTCGGTCGCTGCCGTCCGAGGTGCCCACGGGCGACATCGCCGTGCAGCCTCCGCCCGAGCTGCCACGGGGGCATCAGGAGAGCGTGCTGATGCAACTCCTGCCCACGCTCGGCATGGGCGGCTCGGTGGTCTTCTTCTTCACGAGCGGGCAACCGTTCATGAGGATCATGGGCATGGTCATGATCGCCTCGACCATCGCCATGTCCGTCGCGATGGTGGTGCGCTTTCGCCGGGGCAACCAGGGGCAGTTGGCGGACCTGCGCCGCGACTACCTGGGATACCTGGCCCAGGTCCGTGGCACCACGCTGACCACCGCGCGTGCCCAGCGCGACGCGCAGTACTTCCTCCACCCCTCCCCCGAACAACTGTGGGCGCTGGTCGCCGAGGGCAGCCGGGTGTGGGAACGGCGGCCCGTGGACGAGGACTTCGCCCAGGTACGCATCGGCCTCGGGCCCCAGGCGCTGGCCACCGCCCTCGTCGCCCCGGAGACCGGGCCCGCCGAGCAGTTGGAGCCCCTGACGGCCGGTGCCCTACGGCGTTTCCTCGCCGCCCACAGCACCCTGGACGACCTTCCGATGGCCGTCTCTCTGCGCGCCTTCTACCACGTGACGATCAGCGGCGATCCGCAGTCCGTACGCTCGTCCGCCCGGGGCGTGGCCGGTTCGCTGGCGGCGTTGCACTCCCCCGAGGATCTGGTCCTCGTCGTCGGGACAGGTCCGGACGAGTTGACGCACTGGGAGTGGGCCAAGTGGCTGCCGCACTGCCAGGCACCGGACGCCGTGGACGGCGCGGGCAGCCGTCGCCTCATCGGCACCGACGCACGCGAACTGGAGAACCTGATCGCGTCCCGGCTCAGTGGCCGTCCCCGTTTCCATCCGAACGCCGCGCACCTGCCGGACGAGCCCCACATCGTCGTCATCCTCGACGGCGTTACCCTGCCGCCGGATTCGCTTCTCGCCAACCCCGAGGGTCTGCAGGGGGTTTCGGTTCTCGAAGTGATCCCCGGCGAGTCCGGCGGCTTCGGTGGCTCCGGCGGCACGAGTGGCACCAGTGGCGCCGGTGCCGCTGGCGGGTCCCTCGGCGGATCGGGCGGCTCGGGCCGCTTGGGCGGCTCGGGCGGCTCGGGCGGCTCGGGCGGCTCGGGTGGCTCGGGTGGCGACCTCGCCGTCGTGGTGGGACCGGGCACGCTGCGTCTGGAGTCGGTGCACGGCGCCGTCTACGAGGGGACGCCCGACACCCTGCCGTACGAGTCCGCCGAGGTCCTCGCCAGGCAACTGGCACCGCTGCGGATGGCGTCCGGCGGGGACGACGACGAACCACTGCTGGCCAACCTGGAGTTCACCGATCTGCTGAACCTCGGCGACGCGGCGTCCGTCGACACCCGCCGCACCTGGCGGCCGCGTTCGCTCGCCGAGCGGCTGCGGGTGCCGATCGGCGTGGGCGAGGACGGTCGCCCCGTGATGCTCGACCTCAAGGAGGCGGCCCAGGAGGGCATGGGCCCGCACGGGCTGTGCGTCGGCGCGACCGGCTCCGGCAAGTCCGAGCTGCTGCGCACGCTGGTGCTGGGCCTTGCGGTCACCCATTCCTCGGAGACGCTGAACTTCGTGCTCGCCGACTTCAAGGGCGGCGCGACCTTCGCCGGAATGGCGCAGATGCCGCACGTCGCGGCCGTGATCACCAACCTCGCGGACGACCTGACCCTGGTCGACCGCATGGGCGACTCCATCCGCGGCGAGCTCAACCGCCGACAGGAGATGCTGCGGGACGCGGGCAACTACGCCAACATCCACGACTACGAGAAGGCCCGGGCGGCGGGTGCGCCCCTGCAGCCCATCCCCTCCCTGGTGCTGGTGATCGACGAGTTCAGCGAGCTGCTGACGGCGAAGCCGGACTTCATCGAGATGTTCGTGCAGATCGGCCGTATCGGCCGCTCGCTCGGCGTGCACCTGTTGCTGGCCTCGCAGCGCCTGGAGGAGGGCAGGCTGCGCGGGCTGGAGACCTACCTGTCGTACCGCATCGGTCTGCGTACCTTCTCGGCGGCGGAGTCACGCGCGGCGCTGGGTGTGCCCGACGCCTACGAACTGCCGAACGTGCCGGGTTCCGGCTTCCTGAAGTTCGGCACGGACGAGATGCTGCGGTTCAAGGCGGCGTACGTCTCCGGGGTGTACCGGTCGGGCGGACAGCGGGCGGCCCTGACCGGCGGCCCCCTGCCGGTGGACCGGCGGCCGGTGCTGTTCACGGCGGCCGAGGTGCCGGTGCGGTACGTCCAGGTGCCCCGGCAGAGGCCGGCCGGGGACGAGCCGGAGGTCGACGAGGCCCTCGCGGACACGGTGCTCGACGTGGTCGTGCGCCGGCTGGAGGCGCAGGGTCCCGCGGCCCACCAGGTGTGGCTGCCGCCGCTGGACAGCCCGCCC
This sequence comes from Streptomyces sp. NPDC086077, assembly GCF_040686175.1. Taxonomy (NCBI): domain Bacteria; kingdom Bacillati; phylum Actinomycetota; class Actinomycetes; order Kitasatosporales; family Streptomycetaceae; genus Streptomyces; species Streptomyces sp. NPDC086077. The sequence goes on from NZ_JBFBJT010000077.1 coordinate 6,112, forward strand.
TCGCTCGACGCGCTCCTGCCCGGGCTCACGGCGGTGCCGGACCGGGGTCTCACCCAGCCCGGCTACGAGGGCGCGGGCCGCCTGGTCGTGCCGGTCGGCCTGGTGGACAAGCCGTACGAGCAGCGCCGCGACGCCCTCTGGGCGGACTTCTCCGGCGCGGCCGGCCACATGCAGATCATCGGCGGCCCGCAGTCCGGCAAGTCGACCCTGCTGAGGGCACTGATCTGCTCCTTCGCGCTGACCCACACGCCGTACGAGGTCCAGTTCTACGGCCTCGACTTCGGCGGCGGCGGCATGGCGGCGGTGGCCGGACTGCCGCACGTCGGCGGCGTGGCCTCACGTCTCGATCCGGAGCGGGTGCGGCGCACGGTGGCCGAGGTGTACGGCGTGCTGACCCGCCGCGAGGAGTACTTCCGCTCGGCCGGAATCCCGTCGATCGCCGACTTCCGGACCCGCCGGGCACGAGGCGAGATCTCGGTCACGGACCAGCCCTGGGGCGACGTCTTCCTCGTCATCGACGGCTGGGGCAACTTCAAGTCGGACCACGAGACGCTGGAGCCGATCGTCCTGGAGATGGCGGCGCGCGGCCTCGGCTACGGCATCCACATCGTCCTGACGGCGTCACGGTCGATGGAGGTCCGGGCGAACCTCAAGGACCACCTGATGAACCGGCTGGAGCTGCGACTCGGCGACACCATGGACTCCGAGCTGGACCGCAAGGTGGCCGCCAATGTGCCGGCGGGGGTTCCGGGGCGGGGTCAGTCGCCGCAGAAGCTGCACTTCATGGCGGCGGTGCCGCGCATCGACGGGCTCACCTCGGACACGGACCTCGCCGACGCCACGCAGGCGCTGGCCGCGGAGGTCGCGCGCCACTGGCAGGCGCCGCCCGCTCCTGAAGTGCGGCTGCTGCCGCGTGAGTTCCCGGCCGCCGAGCTGCCTGCGGGCAACCGCTTCCCGGGGCGCGGCGTCGCTTTCGCCCTCGACGAGGACAACCTCGAGCCCGTCTTCGTCGACTTCGAGCAGGACCCGTTCTTCCTGGTCTTCGGCGAGAGCGAGTCGGGCAAGTCGAATCTGCTGCGGCTGCTGATCCGGCAGTTGACGGAACGCTACTCGGGCGAGGAGTGCAAGCTGTTCGTGGTGGACAACCGGCGATCCCTGCTGGACGCCACCCCGGACACGCACCTGGCCGAGTACATTCCGATGTCCAACGCCATGGACCACCACATGGCGGCCCTCGCCCAGCTGATGCAGCGGCGCACTCCGACAGCCGACGTGACGGCACAGCAACTGAGGGACCGCAGTTGGTGGCAGGGGCCGACAGTGTTCGTCGTCATCGACGACTACGACCTGGTATCGACCTCAAGTGGGAACCCTCTGGCCGGCCTGACGGAACTGCTCCCCTTCGCCCGTGATGTGGGAGTCCGCTTCATCATCTCCCGGTCCACGGCCGGCGCGGGCCGAGCCGCGTACGAAGCGTTCATGCAGCGCATCAAGGAACTGGGCGCACAGGGCGTAGTGCTGGCAGGCGATCCCGGCGAGGGGGACCTCCTGGGCGGGGTACGGCCACGGGCCATGCCTGCAGGGCGAGGGGTCCTCGTGTCGCGGAGGCGGGGAAAGCCCTTGGTGCAGGTGGGACTCGTGGAGGAGGCGGCTCTTTGATGGTCGCTTTCGGCACCTTCATGGTTCAGGTCGCTCGGTGGCTCGGCGGAATGGGCTTGGCCGACCAGAAGGCACGGTGGTGGTTCACCGACATCGACTACATACAGTCTGGTGGACTCAGGGACTGACGACCGCACGAGTGTTCGTGACCCTCACAGAGGCTCCGGACGCAAGAGAACCCGCACGGCGACAGGGGGATAAGACACATGGCATGGGACGAGTGGGAGCAGTTGAAGTCCGAGAGTGGTGACGGACAGCCGCCCCACATGCGGGTGAACCAGGCACCCGCCGACGGGGCAAGCACAGGCCGCAAGCCCGATCTTGTCGTCCGGCAGGACGACCTGGGCGCAGTAGGACACGACGCCTTCGTCCTGCACGGCGACCTCGTCAAAAAGGTGGACATCGCCGGTGCGGGTATGAACTCCGACCATGCCGGGTCCACACATCAGGCGGCCTCGGCGCTCTCCAAGTACAACTTCACGATGGGCTCCGAACTCATGACGACGCTGACAGTCTGGGAGAGCCAGGTGAAGGCGATCCGGCAAGCCTGTGCCCATATCTCGAACCATCTGGACTTCAGCAAGAAGCTGCACGCCAATGATGACGCGGAGATCGCCGCCGTCATCGTGAGGCGAAATGGATCGGAGATGCCGGTCTCCGAACTTGACAAGTACTTCAAGTAATTTCGGGGGAAGTTCAGGAATGCCGATCACCTACCACGACCTGATGCATGTCGACCTCGGCAAGTTGAGCACCGCGGTGTCGGACTGGAAGAAGACCGTCGACAACCTCAAGCAGTTGGAGAACAACGCACGTGACGGCCTCAAGAGGAAGTCGGACCGTGCGCGTTGGGAAGGGGTGAACGCCGGTGTCACGAGGGAGTTCGTGAACAAGACCGCCAAGGAGTTCACGGACCTTCACGCCGAGGCGAACGGCATCTATCAGGTTCTGAATGACGCTCAGCATGAACTGGCATCGCTGCAGAAGAGCGTGCGAACCCTCACGTATGAGGCCACGGAGAAGGGTTACACCGTCCGGGACAACGGAGACGGAACGGTGAGCGTGGATGCCCATGTCATGCCGGGGACCGATCCCAAGGACGACAAGAACCTGGCGGAGCGACAACGCTATGCGAACGCCATCACCGGCAAACTCGCACACGCCGAAAACGTCGACAGCTCTACCAAGCGCGCCCTTTCGCGATCCCACGGCAACGACCTCTACAACGCCGGGCACGCAACGTACAACTCCCTCAACGACGCGCAGGTCGAGCGCGCGCTGGAAATCGCCCGCAGAGGCGTCGGCATGACAGACCGAGAACTAGCCGAACTGAACAGGCTGCTGCACTACACCGGCCGTGAGAAGGACGGCGAGTTCGCGACGGAGTTCTTCCGGGGTCTAGGGGGACCGAGGCAGACACTGGAATTCTACGGCGCCCTGTCGGTCGACGGCACAGGCGAGGAAGCTTCGAAGACTCGGCTGGCTGGAGTGCAAGAGCTGCAGAAGTACATGGGCCACGCTCTTGCCAACGCGACCGATCCCTACACCCCACAAAGCATCAGAGGCGACCGACAGCACCTGCCCTCGTGGTGGGGCGCCGAATTCCGCAAGCTGGGCACTCAAGAGATCGAGTGGGAACGCGGAATGATGAGCAGGCCCTACGGATACCAGGTGCTGGGCGGCTTGCTGCGCTACGGAAACTATGATCCGGCATTCCTGACTCCCATCGCGGAGCACATCACTCAGTTGCACCAGGACGACCCGCACCGCTTCATGGCGAACAAGCCCGCCGGCAGCGACGACAGCTATGGGTTCAACCCGTCCGGCAAGCTCGGCACCGGCAACGATCCGCTGAACAGCGTGCTTGAGGCACTCGGACACAGCCCCGAGGCGGCTGAGCAGTTCTTCACGCAACCGCCGACCGCCTACAATGACGACGGCACAATCAAGTCCGGTGAAAAACCCAACTTCAAGTCCTACCTCGACCTCTTCACCAACAAGGACTTCGAGTGGACCATCGACACGAACAGTAACAACGTTCTGGCGGATGAAGAGGCGACCAAGAAGGCCCTCAATTTTGGCCCGAACGCACTGGGCCACGCCCTCGAGGCGGCTACGACGGGCCGCCCGTACGACAGCAACACAATCGATCCGTCGATCAAGCACAGTGAGGCGCAGGCGAAACTGGTCCACGACGTCGTGGAGAAGTTCGCCCAGAACCCGGAACTACTCACGCACAACATGAACGGGGACCTGAAGAACGAAAAGACCGGCCCTCTTTATGCCCTGCGGGACAGCCTGGGGAACATCTCCAGCGACTACATCGGAGATTTTCAGCGCTCGATGTACAAGGAGGGGACCGACAGCAAGGTCTTCCCAACCCACGGCGCGCCGGCCAACCTCGGCTACGGCGATACGCAGAAGTTCCTTGGCCTTGTCGGGCAGGATCCGGACGCGTACAGCGCCATCACTTCCGCACAGCAGGCGTATACGACGAACGTGGTGCAGGCCTTCTTGGCGGCAGAGGGCAAGGATCTTACCGCGGAGGATGCCGCACGGGTCGGAGACTTGGTAGCGCCGGGCGGTGTCATTGCGGGAATTATGAGCGACTCTCGAGCCGACGCCATCTATCACTATCACACGGCCCTCGACAATGAATTCAACGATGCGGCAGCAGACAACGCCAAGTGGGTCAATCGGGTGGTGGGGATGGGCACGGGAGCTATTCCCGCCCCGTTCTCGGTCGTGGGAGAACCGGTGAACTGGCTGGCGGAGGATGTGACGGCTAGCGTTCTGGAAAGCGTAAGGCAAGATACCTCAGACAAGGCGGAAAACAACGCCGGAAGGGAGTACGCAAGGGGCAGAGGGGCTGTGTCGGATGCCTCGTCAGCGGCAGTCACCAGTTACTTCGCACGACACGGAGAAATCGACCCGGATGCAAGGGATGCCATCGACCGAGCCGTTCGCACGCAAGCGGGCGTCAGCCATTCTGATGGCGCTCAATGGAACTCGTCAGGAGACGCCACATGAGACACTTCCAACGCTCGGATCATCGCACAGGGGATCCCTCACTGACGGTGAAGCAGGGAATTTTGTCAATGAAAAAAATACTCGCCGCAACCGTTCTTGCGTTGACAGTTACCGCTTGCGACTCGTCGCACGATACAGGACTCTCGTATCCTGCACCGGACAACATCTGCGGAATTTCCGCAGAAAAGAAGGTTCTGGAATCCCTTCTCGATGATGGCAGCAAGCTGGAACAGGATACCGACTCCACCACTCTCACTGAAGGCCAGTTCTGCCACATGTACGTCGACGGGAACGATTCTGTAGTCAGTGACGCCGACTGGCACGAGAGCGGCTACGATCTGCGTGATCACTTGCAGTATCGCGACGTGAAGGATTTGCGCTACCTACCTAAGGGCAATTTCGCTTCCTGGAATTCTGGGGTAGCCGCCATTATCCCGTGCCCAGGGATAAGCGAAAAGGGTGACGTTTTGTCGGTGGAGGTCAGTGACATCCACCGGAGTAAGAGTTCGCAAGAACTCCTGGAGAAGCTCGTCCCCTCTTACTTCGAGGCCTATAGGGAAAAGCTTGGTTGTGGGTCCTGAGACATGGTGGCTGGTCCCCTCGGCGCATGCGGCCGACATCGCCCTTGCAGGGGTATGGATCGTGCTGTATGAGGTACGAGACCGCTTGAAGCCGCTGCTGCGGCACAATCAGCGCTTCAGGTATCCAGGCGGCAGGCCGTTGCCTGACCAGCAGGTGCGGTGCGGATTCTGTACGGGCTGCACACCAGGAGTCAGTGGGAGTTACCTGCCCGAGGCGCTGAGCCTCGGCTCAGGCATGACCTGATGGGGACGCCTGCAAGGCCGGAACGAGGGGGTGCCTCGGCAGGTACTGCACGAAGTCCTGCCCGCTGCCCTCAACGCGGCCTCCCGACTGGCACTGCTCCCGCCGCAAAGTCGACTCGCCCCTGTCAGGGCACCAAGTAGGGGCAGCCCGCAGCCCAGGCCGGCCGACCGGGGTCGAGCTAGCTCGAAGCAACAAAAGATCAAATAGCACAGCATCGCGGCCGCGGTTGTGCTCAGCGGTGGCAACCGCACTGACCACACTCCGCTGCTGCCCCTGCTTGACGCGATCCCGCCGGTTCGCGGAGGTGAAGGCCGTCGTCTCCTCGAACTAAATTCACTGTTCGCCGACCGCAGCTATGACCATGACATCCACCGCGACAGGGTCCGCGACCGAGGCATGTTCTGACAGTCGCTCGACGTGGTAACTGGCACGGCAGTGGTGCGGGCACCCATCGAGGTGGGTGGTCGATAGGACGTATGTACTTCCGCCGTTCCACAGCGCGGCAGGTGCGGCGCTCATGTTCTTGCCGCACTGCACCAGCCCGGGTTCGCTTTTCTCCGGTATGTCGAGAGTCGAAGACGCCCCGGTGCAGCATTCGCTCGGCCAACGGCTATCTTGCCAACACCGCAGTAACCAGCGGCGCGACGCTCAGCGCCTCGCCCTCCCGGGCCCCTGGGCCCAGTTGCAGCACCGGGGTGGGCGCCTCCCGTGCGCGTCCACCCCGGTGTTGTGAAAGGTCCTGTTGCTACATGAAGTAGCTCGCGCCCTTCAGGTCGCCGCCCCGGTAGTCGCCGCCGGCGGTCTGGACGCGCTGCCCGATCTGGACCAGCGCCGCGTGGATGCCCCTGGCGTGCTTGTCCCACTGCGCGGACTTCTTCTGGAACTCGCTGTAGGCCTCGCCGCCCCAGCCCGACGAGACGTTGAGCACGGCCTGCTTCAGGGCCTCGAGGTCTTCCTCGAGCTTCTTCGCCTGGTTGCCGAGCTCGGTGGCGAGCGCGTCCATGGTGCCGTAGGTGACTGCAAGTTCGTCGTAGTGCGCTCCGGACATGTTTCCCTCGTTTCTGTGACGCGGTCAGCCGGGTTGTGTGGCCCGGCGATACTGCAGCTGCGGTTCGTCAGTAGCTGTTGAGCGCCGACGTCTTGCCGCCGAGGTCCTCGACCGAGATCTTGCGCATGTCGGCGTCGATCTGGTCTTCGAGGTTGCGCTTGTCGGTCTTGTTCATGTGGATGCCCTCGAGGAAGTCGTCGAGCATCTTGCCGATCGCCACCATGTGGCCATTGATCTCGGTCTGCTTCGCGTTGAAGGCGTTGGCGCCCTGACCCCGCCAGGCCTTCTCGATCATGTCGATCGTTCCCTGCAGCTTCGCCAGCGACTGACGGATGTTGTCGTAGCGATCGACGACTTCCGTCTGAAGCCGCTGTACGTCGCCTTCATTTAGCTTGCGGTCGACCATGTCGGCACTCCTTTTCGTAAGGGTTCGGGCTCGTCACGCGTGCGTAGGCGCGCGGGTGTTGCGGTCGCCGCCAGGAGTGGTCATGCTCCTCGCCGGGATCGGACCACGGCGTATGCGCCGGCCCCGATCACCAGGACAGCTCCTGCCGTCCCCAGCGCGACCCACATCGTGGTGCTGCCGGACGATTCCGAGCTTGCGGCCGCCGACGTCTCGCCGCCGGAACTGCGGTCAGGGGACTGGGACGAGGCGGCCGCGGAGGGCGAAGCAGGGCCCTCGTCGGTTACGCCTGTCACGTTCTCCTTGGCGAGCGGGTCGGTGCCGGCTGCGCCTGGATTAAAGTCGGCGTCCTCCAGCACCTTGCGGGGGCGGATCAAGCCGTATCCGAGGTAGGTGCTCGGGTCGTTCCTGGCCCAGTCACGTCCGGCGGTGTCGATCAGGCTGGCGAGCACCTGGTTGGCGGTCCAGTCGGGGTGGGCGGACCAGATCAGAGCGGCGGAGGCGGAGGCGATGGCCGTGGCTTGGCTGGTGCCTCTTCCTGTGCAGTACGAGCGGAACGTCGCGTCACACCATGTCGGCACGTCGAGTCCCGGGGCAGCCAGGTCAACGTAATTGCCGTGCTCCGAAAAACCTCCGACCGCTCCCTCTTCGTCTGAGGCCGCGACTCCGACGACGTACGGGTATGCAGCCGGATATCCGATGAGGTTCTTGGTCTCTGCGTCGTTACCCACACCAGCAAACATCAGTTTGCCCTTGGACTGGGCATACTTGACCGCCGCCGCCTCGGCGGCATAGTCACCGGGGGCTCCGTAGGACATGCTGATGATCTTTGCGTCACTGTCCGCAGCGGCTCTGATCGCCTGTGCGCTGTTGGGTGCCTTCTTCGCCTCGGCTTCGTTCTTCAAATCTGGGAATGCGAGTCGGTAGGGCACGACTTTTGCGCCAGGAGCCAGCCCCTTCAGACCGCCACCGGAACCAGTACCAACGATCAGTTCGGCCATGCTGGTCCCGTGGCCGTTGTAATCCTCCGTCGCCTTGTAGCCGACAGCCTTCGGTACTTCTTCGGTGAGCACCTGGCCGCTCAGGGACGGGGTGTCAGGGTTGATGCCTGAGTCGATGACAGCGACCTTGACTCCCTCTCCAGTACTCACCTTCCACATCTCGTCGATCTTCATCGCAGACAGGTACCACTGTTGGGCTTGGACGTCCGCGCCTGTCGCACCGGGGGCCAGGACTGCGGAGAGTACGGCCAAGGCGCCTAGAGCTGAACACACGGCAGAAGCCTGTCTCCTATGCCGTCCCGCGGAAGTCGTGCTCCTGCGGTTGCCCCGGCTGATCCTTTTCACCATGACTCTGTCTGTCCTTGCTCTTGTACGGTCACTCGGCCGATGAGGATCCGTTGCGCCGCACATCACGGCGCTCTCGCGTAGCGCCAGAACGCTCGTTGCCCCCCGGGCCACGGGTTGCGCTGCTGCTGCCTTGCGTGGGGCCGCGGCCTCTGACCTCGCGGGCTCGTTCCGTCGGTGCTCCAACCACGCCATTTCCGCTGCCCACAGAGCGGCGAGGCTCCTCCGCCGCGCCCGGCGACGGATTCCGTGACCCGATCACTCCGCGCTGCCCGGGCCTCTCGCCCGTGCCGCGCGAAGCGGCTGCGCTCTGACCGCCGATGACCGTGCCAGGCGGCACCCTTGAACCGCTGGTGCCGGAGGTTGTCCCGGTGACGGACCTACCGCCTACGACGCCGTCCGAGCCGCGGCCGACGCCAGAGCGGCCGGTCGCGGCACGCCCAGGGTTCATGGGGCCCATGCCGGTGACAGGGCCGCGCGGGACCCCACCAGCCTGACCGGCCGCCGGGCCAACGAGCCTGGGCATCCCACCGGTGATTCCTCGCCCAACGGGGCCGCCAGTCGCACGACCACTTGCCTGCCCCGGTGTGGCGGCACGACCGACTGGTGCCATGGGCCCGGTTGCTGTACGTCCTGCTGGAGACCCGGTCGGCGTCCCACCCACTGCTCGCCCCGGTGCCGGGGTGAGGGTCCTGGGCGTGGGCCCGCCACCGAAGTTCGAGGTGCGCCCGACCGGACCTCGCGGAAGTGGGGACGCCGCAGGGGGCGCCACCGGAGGGGCCACCACCGGGGTGACGTTGGGGCCTGTCGTTGGAGGCGATGTGACGGGCGTCGGCTTCATGGTGTCCTGCGGGGGCAAAGTACCGACGCTGTCGATCTCCGTACCGACATGCCGTGCGGAAGGCCCGATGGAGTTCCCCGCACCGTCGTGGGACGACGGCAAGCCCTCCGCACGAGGACGCCCCGCCTCGGAGTCCACAACGTTTCGGACCGTACCGGGGTCACCTCCCGCCGCAAGTGTCCCTTGACCCACCTGGGCGGCAATCGGAGTTCCTGGGTCTTCCCTCAACGGTGCCGGCGTCGGCACCCCCACATCCGGCATCTTGGGAAACACCGGCTCCTCGGCCTGCTGCATCATCCCGTTCGACACCGTGTAGAACGACGCCAGCCGGTACATCTGGTTGATGGCTTCCTGGCGGTGTTTCTCCGCCTGTACCGCCGCCGTGTACGCCTCGTTGCTCTCGACCCGCTTGGCCTCGGGGATGTCGTCGACGGTCTTGGGGTCCGTGCGGGTGTCGCGCGGGGGCATGGACTTGCGTACGGAGGCGAGGCCGGAGCTGGCCGCGAAGACCTGGGTGCCCACCACGTCGGCGTAGGTGGCCAGTTCGCGCGCGGTGGTGGCGAGGTCGTTGCCCCATTTGTGGACGGCGTTGCGGGCTTCGCCCTCCCAGTCGACGTCGCCGAGGTTCAGGGTGAGTTCCTCGGCGGCCGCGTCGATGGCGTTGCGTGCGCTGATGATGGCCTCGCCGGCGGCGTCCAGCAGCTCCGGGTTCGCGGACTCGACGATGTCGATCATCTTGTTGAGGTCGTAGCCCTCGAAGCTGGACTTGCCGAAGTGGAGGCCTCGCACCGACCCCAGGGGGCTGAGGTCGACCAGTTTGGTCATACTCATGACCGCGTCGAGGCTGCCGTTCTGCTGGGCGGCTTCCTGGTGTTCCGCCGCGTGAGGGTTCGGCTGCTTCCTGTCCTTGTCGCCGCTCATCAGTACCCCGCGTCCGTGCGATCGGCGTCGTTCTTGCGGTTGACCTGTTCGTGCAGCATCTCTTCGCGCTGCTGGTTGACCTCGGCCCGGATCTCGTGGAACCGGTAGCGGGCCTCCTCTTCGAGGTTGTCGAAGGTCACGTCCACGCCGTGCACAGCGATCATCATCGCCTCGAGCTGGAGACCGAGCGACCTGGACAGGGACGAGATGCGCTCGTGGACGCGCTCGTACTCCAGGTGGAGTGCCTTCGCTTCCGGGAAGTCACCCATGCCGAAAGCGCCTTGTGACAGGCTGTGGGCCGCCACCTTCGACGGGCCGCCCGCCGAGTCCTCGAAGTCCCGGAGCAGATCGTCCACACGTTGTTTGAACTTGGACAACGCCATCAGGCCACGTCTGACGTCGGCGGCCCCGCCCAAGTCTGCAGGAAGCACGAAGCTTTCCCTCCCCGTTGTTTCGTTGCCCGTCCTGAGCAGCCAACGCCTCTCAAGTGTTCGTGACCGCAACTTGAACCACTCTAGTGACTCTCACTGACAGGCCCAACTGCCATTTGCGACAGCCTTGATGCCGTGGACCGTAGGTTCACCGTTCTTCGCGAGGCGACCTCGAAGGGCACGGCTACTCGGCCCCCGTCACCCTCCGCGCCCGCCGTCGCGCGTCCCGGATCGCCACGGCGGCGCCTCCGAGGCCCGCGGCCAGGACCGCCGCGGCCACCGCCACATAGGTGGCCAGGCGGGCGTTGCGTTCGTCGGGGGTCTCGCCGAGCTGGAACTTCGCGGGTGTGGGTGCCTCGGCCCGGGTGAGGCCCTCCCGGGGGCTCGGGGACTCGATCGGGTGATCGTCCTCCGTCACCGCTCGGACCGGGTCCACCACGCCCCAGCCGACGAGGCGGTCGTGGCCGGCGATCGTGCGTTCGGCGGTCTGCGCGATCTGGGCGCCGATCTGCTGGGCGGTCCAGTCCGGATGCTTCGCCTTGACCAGTGCCGCCACACCCGCGACGTACGGCGCCGCGAAGCTCGTACCGCTGTCGGAGCAGTGGCCGCCCTGGGGCACGGTCGAGATCATGTCGACGCCGGGGGCCGCCACGTCGACGAAGTCGCCGGACTGGGAGAAGGCGGCGCGTTCGTTGTTGCGGTCGGAGGCGGCGACCGCTAGGACGCCGTCGTAGGACGCCGGGTAGGTCTTCTTGACATTGCCCCCGACGCCGTCGTTGCCCGCCGACGCCACGACGACGATGTCCTGGGCGAGGGCCTGGGCGATCGCCTGTTCCAGTTCCGGGTGGGGCTTCGCCGCGTTCGAGGTGTCCTGGGAGATGTTGATGACCCCGGCCTTGGCCTCGATGGCGTACCGGATCGCGGTGGCCAGGGTGGTGGTGTCGCCATGGCCCTCCGCGTCGTTCTGCTGGATCGGGATGATCGTCGCGTCGGGGGCCAGGCCCACGAAGCCGGTGCCGCTCGCGGGGCGGGCCGCGATGATGCCCGCGACCTTGGTGCCGTGGCCGACGCTGTCCGTCGTGCCGTTCTCCTTGCCCCGTTCGACCGGGTCGCCGTTCTCGTCCTTGAGGTTCCTCGGCAGGACGTTGATGCCGGCTTTCGCGTCGACCGCGTCCTTGAGCTGCGGGTTCTTCACGTCCACGCCCGTGTCGATGACCGCCACCCGCACGCCCTTGCCGGTGGACCGGCTCCAGAGTTCGTCCAGCATGACGCGTTGCAGGGACCAAGGGCGGCCCGCGTACGGGCCGTTGGGGAACGTGCACTGGTCCGAGTACGGCAGCTTGTCCGCGGCCACCGCGGGGGGTGCGAGCGGTGTGGTCGCCGTCAGCATGGCCGCGGCCGCCACCAGCGTCGTACGAAGCACTGTCACCGTCCCTCTCACGAGCCCTGCGGCTGGCGGGCCGCCGCCGTCGACAGACGTGGGCCTGTGGGCAGGAACTCCGACCAGGCGGCGGGGATCGGCGCCGGGTCGACGTCCTTGTAGCCGAGGAGGGTCTGGGCCTGCATGGCCGCCTCCTGCTGCTCACGCCGCTCGGCGGTGGTGCCGATGCCCGCGTCGTCCGTGGCGCTGTCGCCGTTGGACTGGAGGACGTAGCGCAGGCCCGTGTCGGTGACCAGGAACACCGGGCCGGTCTTGGTGGCCTCGCCCTGGAACTGGCGGTAGAGCTGACCGGAGCCCGGGGTGACGTAGGCACTGGCGGCGCCCACAGGAAGTCTCCGCGGGAAGTCCGTGCCCGCCCACGTGCTCAGGGTGGTGACACCGGTGCCCGCGTCCACGCCGCGCAGGACGTTGCAGATCGTGCTGCGGGTCCCCTTCTTCGCCGACGCCTCGTTGACGGGGGTGGGGTCTCCGGCAGGCCAGCGACGCTCGGTGCCGAAGGGCTTGCCCGGCACGATGTCGCCGGGACTCACGGCCTGCGCCTGGCCTGCCTGGTCGAGCGAGGTCAGCTCCGCGCTGAACAGCAGGAGTTGGGCGACGAACGCGGAGACGGGTGCGACGCGGCCGGGCAGCACCACGTAGTACTGGGGCGCGTTGTTGTCCATCGCCTTCAGCACCATGCCGACCTTGTCGGTCGCCTCGTCCAGCCGGCCCGGGGCGTCGGCCGCCGCGCCCGGCAGTCCGGTGACGGCCGGGAAGGTGATCGGGTCGCCCCGGCGCAGGGTCGCGAGCCACTCCGCGGACACTCGCTGGGGTTCCCGGTCCGAGCCGACCACGGCGCGCAGCAGCAGTTCGTCCCCCTTGTCGACGGGGTACGCCGTCCCGCCCCCGTCGACGACGTAGTGCTCGCCGTCCGGGGCCGTGACGTACAGAAGTTGGCCGCCGCGGAGCCTGTCCTTGCCGTCGGTCGCCGCCATGTCGCGGGAGGACAGGACCAGTGCGGCCTTCTGCACGGAGTCGCCGCCCGCGCCGGGCCGTTCGCAGATCACCCAGCGTTTCGCGGTACCCGCGTCCTCCGCCGAGGGCAACCGGTCCGGCGCGTACGGAATGCCGATGGTGGCACCGTGCGGGATCCTGCCGTCGTCGAGGACGGACTCGGCGACGGTGACCACGTCGCCCTGCCCCGCCTCCAGGAGCAGCTTCGCGGAGGCCATGTTGAGGACGGGATGGAGCTGGACCTGCCCGTCGGTCTTGAGTACGACGTAGCGCGTGGTCGACTTGCTGGCGACGATCACCTTGGCGTTCGGCTCGTCCCAGCCCTTCGGCGCCGTCGGTTTGAACATGCCCCATGCCCCGAAGACCGCCATGACGACGATGCCGACGATGATGCCGGGCACTACCGCGCGCAGCGGCCGGGGCGCCCCCTCCTCGGAACCGTCGGGCGACGACTGCAGGAAGGCCGCGAGCATACGGCGCTTCGCGAAGGTGTAGGCATTGAGCTGGTCCCGCCGAGATGCCATCTGTGCCTGTCTCTCCCCGTGATTCGCTGTGGCCGCGCGGGCGGATGGCGCGCGGCCCCGCCTGCGTTGTCGGACCGGCCCCCTACTATGCCTGGTATCTCTGGGGACTTGGGGGACGGGTAGTGTGACCGGGCCTCAAAGGCCTTGTGCGGTGCCGAATTGCCGACGAGTTGTGAGCAGGACGGGGAAAACGGGGGGATGGAGTGATGGCTGCCGGAACACGCGACCGGTCCCGTGGCCGATCGCGACCGGAGGGCTCCGCGGCGCCTCGGCGGGCGTCCGCGCGGCGTCCTGCCGCGCCGGGGGTGCTCCATCTGAGATCGCGTGCGACGCGGTCCGGGGCATTCCGGTTGCAACGCGTCGTCATGCTGGAGATCGCCGCCGCCACGCTGCTCGTCGGATGGGTGATCGGTCCGGTTGCCATGGTGGTCGCGGCTGTGATCGCCGTCTGCGTGCTGCTGGTCGCCTTCGTACGCCGGCGGGGTCGGTCCCTGCCCGAATGTCTGGCGTTGACGCAGGCGTTGCGGGCACGACAGCGGCATGCCGTGAGCGCGCAGGTGCCTCCGGGCACGGAACCGGGCCTCGCGCCCGCCGTCGAATGCGACCCGAGCCTTCGGACCTCCAGCTACGCCGGTCGCGACCGTCGGCCCGTCGGCATCATCGGTGACGGCACGTTCGTCACCGCCGTTCTCCAGGTCGAGGCCGACGCGACCGCGCTGCGCGCCGACCGCAACCGGCAGCCTCTACCGCTCGGCCTGGTGTACGACGCGCTGGACGTGGACGGGATCCGGCTGGAGTCGGCACAGGTCGTGCTGCACACCCAGCCCGCGCCCGCGCTCCATCTGCCGCAGCAGTCCGTCGCCGTCGCCAACTACGCGCCGCTCCAGGAGCAGACGGGGGCGCCGGCCGTACGCCTCACCTGGATCGCCCTGAAGCTCGACCCGGAGCTGTGCCCCGAGGCCGTGGCGGCACGCGGTGGCGGTCTGGTGGGCGCGCAGAAGTGCGTCGTCCGCGCCGCCGATCAGCTGGCGAGCCGGCTGACCGGAGCCGGATTCCGCGCGGGCCTCCTCGATGAGGAAGAGCTGACCGCCGCCGTCGCTACGTCGGCCTGCGCCAATCCGCTGGTGACGGCGGAGGCCGGCCGTACGGAGGTACGGGAGCGGCGGACCGAGGAGTCCGGCAGGAGCTGGCGCTGCGACAACCGCAGGCACACCACCTACTGGATCCGTCGTTGGCCGACCCTGGGCGGCCAACGGGCGCCCTCTCTGCCACAGGTCATCGCCCTGATCACGGCTGTGCCCGCGCTCGCCACGACCTTGAGCCTCACCCTGAGGCGCGGTGAGCGACAAGAGGTGTCCGTGTGCGGGCACCTGCGGGTGACAGGGCGTAGCGACGACGAGCTCGTTTCGGCACGACGGGCGTTGCAGGCAGCGGCGCGGCACACGGGCACCGGGCTCGCCCGTCTCGACCGGGAACAGGTGCCCGGCATGCTGGCCACCCTTCCCCTGGGAGGTGCGCGGTGACGGCCACGACCACCGGAGCGGGACGGGACGCCGGCCGCGGCGAGCAGCAGGGCAGCACCGCCGAGCGGGCGAGGGAACTGCTGCGCAGGGGCTTCGGACTGAGGGGTCCGCGGCACGCGCGGCACTCCGTTCCCGTGAGCCAACTGGAGGCGCTGTCGCTGCCCATCGGCGACGACGGTGTCGTCATCGGGGTGGACTCCGAGACACGGCCCACGGTCCTGGGGATCAACCGCCCGACGCCTTACGACATCGTCCTCATCGGTGGCCTGTGGACAGCGCAGGTCATCGCCCTCCGGACGGCAGCGACCGGCGCGCGCGTCGCCGTGGAGACCGGACGACCGCAGGCCTGGATGCAGATGGTGCATGCCATGGGCGGCGGGCAGAACGGCCTGGCCGTCCACGAGGTCGGCCGGGTTCCCCCGCAGGGCAGCTCGGCGGGGACGCCAGTGCTGGTGGTGCGGGACTGCGGTATGCGCCCGCCTCGCGGGCGGGTTGTCTCCGGGCCCTGGCAGTCGGTGCTGACCGTGCTGCCGTATCTCAGTCCGGTGGCTCCACGCCTGGTACGGCAGGCGCGACTGGTCGGTGTGCAGCGCGTCTCCCCGGACGAGGCGGCGGAGCTGGGGCGCACCATGGCACTGCTGCGCGCCGATGTGGACGCGCTTCCCACTCTGCCGGACGGTCTGACCCTCTGGTGCACCGACCGTGACCGGCAGTACGTGATGACGCAGCCCACCGACGCCGAGATCGGGCTTCTGGGTTCGCCACGAAGGATGGACTGAATCAGCCACCACGCGAGGCGGATTGCGCGTTCGAGGCCGTTTGTCCCCTACCGCCCATTTTCAATCTCCGCTATCGGCTGGTTTGTTCACGAGGGGACTCTCCGCGCGCCACCCTCTGGCCGAATGTGACACCGCGGAGCGGCCGTGATGGAGTGGACAGGCCTGCCGATGTGGGCGGCGTGGTGATTAGGCTGGTACCGGGCGCGACGCCAGTACTCGTGGACCAGGCGTCCGACCTCAGGGGGAGCGCCCGTGGACGGACGACCTCGTATCGACCAAGCCCTACAAGTATGGGTCGCCCCAGCACGGCATGAGGGTGCTCGACCACACCAGGAGGAATTGTGAGCAGCGATCGGGACGGGATCCGCGAGGGCTGGGCGACGCCCGGCGATGACCAGCCCGACGCGGAGGCCGCCATCGAGATGACGGGCGAGTTCACCATCGACTACGCGCCGCCTGCCTGGTACACGCAGAACGCGTCGGGAGCGTCGGGGGATTCGGCGAACTCGGACGATTCGGGGAACTCCGGAAATGCGGGGAACTCCGAGGATCCGGGGTCCGCTTCGTCACCGTCCGCGGCCTCCGGGCTGCCCGGGGCCGGTCCGGCCGCTCCGGTCCCTGCCCCGGCCCCGGAGTTCGGGCCCGGGCCCACTCCGCCGGCCCCTCCCGCTCCGGTCGCGCCGTTCACGCCGCCCGCCCCTGTGCCGATTCCCGGCGTGCCGTTCACACCGCCTCCGGCTGCTCCTGAGCCGGGAATCCCGTTCCCGCCTCCGGTCACGCCGCCGGCCGGGGAGCTCGGGGGTGTGCCCAGGCTGCCCGAGGGGAGCGGCTTCGAGCCTCAGGCGCCGGTCGCACCTGCCCCTGAGGCCACTCCGGCGCCCCCGGTCCCCCAGGCTCCCCCGGCTCACCCCGCTCCCGCCGCACCCCCCGCACCGCAGGCCTCCGAGGAGGCCGAGCCCGGGAACGGAGACGTGGAGAGCGGCGCCACCATGCGGTTCTCCGCGGCCTCCCTGCAGCGGGAGATCGCCGACCGCGCCGCCGCGGCCGAAGCGCACGAGAAGACCGAGGCCGGTGAGCGGGCCGAGGGTGACTCCTCGGGCGCGTCGGACGAGAGCGATGCCTCCGAGGACGCCGACCACGAGGCTCCTCGCACCGAGTCCGGCGCGGACGCCGACGCTCCGGCAGACACCGACGAGCCCGCCGCCGCGGCGGCCGACGACTCCCCCGGCGCCGACGCCGAAGCGGGCTCCGACGCCCCCGACGACGACGCTGCCCAGAACCAGGCCGTCGCCGCGCCGGCGACACCCGACGCGCCCTCGGCCTGGACTCCCCCGCCCACTCCGCACAGCGGCGTCCCCCCGTTGCCGCCGTCCTACCAGCCCGCGGCTCCTGTCCCGGCCACCCAGCCGGAACCACAGCCCGCCGCCGCCCAGGGCCAGCTGCCCCTGCCTCCGCAGCAGCCGTCAGTCCCGCCGCAGCCTCAGCCCCAGTCGGCGCAGCCCGCGTGGACCCCGCCGATCCAGACCCCGGCTCCCCACACCCCCAACGTCCCGCACCAGGCCGACGCCGAGCCCCACGCCCAGCAGGGCTACGGCTTCCCCAACCCGAGTGCTCCCCACGCCCAGCAGGGCTACGGCTTCCCGCACTCCGGCGCCCCGAACGCCCAGGACGGTTACGGCTTCCCCCACCCCGGTGTCCCGAACGCCCAGGGCGGCTACGGGTTCCCCCAGCCCCCGGCGCAGCCGCAGGCCGCCCACCCAGGCGTCCCTCCGCAGCCCGCCGCCCCCAACCCCCAGCACGCGCCCCAGAGCCCGAACCACGCGCAAGGCCCCCAGGTCCCGCAGGCCCCCCCGTTCCCCCAGCACGCGCAGAACCAGCAACACCCCCAGCACCAGCAGCACCCCCAACAGCCTCCGCAGGCCCCGCACGCCCCGCAGGGATACCCCCAGCCCCCGCACCAGCCGCAGGGCCAGAGCCAGGGTCAGGCCCCGCAGCCCCAAGCCCCGCACCAGCCCCCCGCCCCGCCCGCGGACCCCCGCCTCGGCACCGCCTGGCCCCAGCCGCTCCAGCACGACCAGCGTCAGCCCACCAACCCCGGTGCGGCGCCGCTCGGTTACACCGCGGCTGTCGAGCTCTCCTCCGACCGGCTGCTCAACAACAAGCGGCAGAAGGCGAAGAGCGGGCGTCCGACCGCCGCCGTCTCGCGGTTCAAGCTGGGCGCGAAGAAGGAGGAGGCCGAGCGTCAGCAGAAGCTGCAGCTCATCCGGACGCCGGTGCTGTCCTGCTACCGCATCGCCGTGATCAGCCTCAAGGGCGGCGTCGGCAAGACCACGACGACCACCGCCCTCGGCTCGACCCTCGCCATCGAGCGCCAGGACAAGATCCTCGCGATCGACGCCAACCCGGACGCCGGTACGCTCGGCCGCCGTGTGCGTCGCGAGACCGGGGCCACCATCCGTGACCTCGTCCAGGCGATCCCGTACCTCAACTCGTACATGGACATCCGGCGGTTCACCTCCCAGGCCCCCTCCGGCCTGGAGATCATCGCCAACGACGTCGACCCGGCCGTCTCGACGACCTTCAACGACGAGGACTACCGGCGCGCGATCGACGTGCTCGGCAAGCAGTACCCGGTCATCCTCACCGACTCGGGCACAGGTCTGCTCTACAGCGCCATGCGCGGTGTGCTCGACCTCGCCGACCAGCTCATCATCATCTCGACGCCGTCCGTGGACGGCGCGAGCAGCGCCAGTACGACGCTGGACTGGCTGTCCGCGCACGGTTACGCCGACCTGGTCTCACGCTCCATCACGGTCATCTCGGGTGTGCGCGAGACCGGCAAGATGATCAAGGTCGAGGACATCGTCTCCCACTTCGAGACGCGGTGCCGGGGCGTCATCGTCGTTCCGTTCGACGAGCATCTCTCCGCCGGCGCCGAGGTCGACCTCGACATGATGCGCCCCAAGGTGCGGGAGGCGTACTTCAACCTCGCGGCCATGGTCGCCGAGGACTTCGTACGCCACCAGCAGATGCATGGTCTGTGGACCAGCGACGGCAACCCGCCCCCGGTCGCCGCCCCGCCGATGCCTGGCCACTCCTACCCGGCTCAGCCCATGCCCGGCCAACCGGTACCGGGACAGCCGATGCCGGGCCAGCCCCTGCCCGGCCAGTACGCCCCCGGCCGGCCCTACGCTCCGCAGCAGGGCCACCCCGGTCCCCCCGCCCCCCAGCCGCCGCACCCTCAGCAGCCGCCCCAGCACCCCCAACACCCCCACCAGCAGCACCCCGGCTACGGCTACCCGCAGCCCGGTCAGCCCGAGGGGCCCCCGCCCCAGCAGTAGCGAAGGGCCACGAACACGAAGGGCGGCCGGTGCCCCGCAGGCACCGGCCGCCCTTCACGTCGTAACAGTGACGTCGCACAAGTACACGTCACACGTCACACGTCCACCTACGACGAAGACCCCTGCGCCGCCGCGACCAGCTCGCGGCACCGCTTCACGTCCTCCGCCATCTGCTCCAGCAGAGCCTGCAGCGTCTCGAACTTCGCCTGCCCCCGCACGAACGCCAGGAAGTCCACGGCGACGTGCAACCCGTACAGATCCAGCCCCACGCGGTCGATGGCGTACGCCTCCACCGTGCGCTCGGTCCCGTCGAACTGCGGGTTGGTGCCCACGGAGATCGCGGCCGGCATGGCCTCGCCCGCGACCGTCAGCCACCCCGCGTACACCCCGTCGGCCGGGATCGCGGTGTGCGGCAGCGTTTCGACGTTGGCCGTGGGGAAGCCCAGCTCCCGGCCGCGCTGAGCGCCTCGTACGACGACGCCCTCGACCCGGTGCGGGCGGCCGAGGATCTCCGCGGCACCGGCCACGTCCCCGGCCCCGACCAGCCGCCGCGTCAGCGTCGACGAGAACGGCTCGCCGCCGCCCGCCTCGCCCGACACGAAGAGCTCGATGACCTCGACCTCGAAGTCGTAGACCTTGCCCTGCTCGGCGAGGAACTCGACGTTTCCGGCGGCGCGGTGGCCGAAGCGGAAGTTCGGGCCCTCGACGACCGCCTTGGCGTGCAGCTTGTCGACCAGGACCTTGCCCACGAAGTCGGCGGGCGAGAGCTTCGAGAACTCGGCCGTGAAGGGGAGGATCAGCAGCGCGTCCACGCCCAGCTCGGCCATCAGCTCGGCACGGCGGTGGTGCGGGGCGAGCAGCGGCGGGTGGCTGCCTGGGCGGACGACCTCGCTGGGGTGCGGGTCGAAGGTGACGACGACGGCGGGGACGCCCAGCTCGCGGGCGCGTTGCACGGCGTGCCGGATGATCAGCTGGTGTCCGCGGTGGACACCGTCGTAGGACCCGATGGTGACGACGCTGCGCCCCCAGTCCTCGGGGATGTCCTCCAAGCCACGCCAGCGCTGCACTGTGACCGCTCCTCGAACCCGTGTCCGTCTATGCCTCTTACGCAGGTCTAAGGGTGCCATGCCGAGGAGGTTCGGCCCGCACCGGCATGGGGGCTGTGACCGGACGCACGTGTGCTCGCACGGTCATGCGGGAATCCGTACGCCGGCCAGACTCTCGATCATGCGGCGGGTGCTGGGGCCGACGACCGCCGCCCAGTCCTGCGGAGCGTCGTTCAGCCAGTGCGCCACGCGGGCCGCGAATCCCGGGATCTCGCGGCCCAGATCGAGCAGGGTGCGGTCGAAACGAGTGGCTCCCGCCGGGGTGCGGACGAGGAGCATGCCCGTGCGATGGACCAGGGCGCGCAGTCGGTCACCGCCGTGCCGCGCGGCCGTCCGCAGCAAGGCTTCCAGAACGGGCGCGGCGTGCTCGTGAACGAGGAGGAAGTCGCACAGTTCGCGGCGCAGGGCGCGGGAGGCGGGGGCGCCGGGCGCTGCGAGAACGCCGGCGAGCGCCACCCTCAACTCCTCGGGCCCGCCGTCGAGCAGTCCGGTGACCAGCGAGAACAGTACGGTCCTGGCGTCACGGCACCGGCCGCCGCACGTGCAGCCGGGCTGCGGACCCTCAGGAGACCCCTCGGCGCCACCACAACCGACGTCGAGCCGCCCGTCGACATACGCGGCCACCGGCCCCGCCCACCCCACCCGCAGCGCCACCGCCTCCCGGACGACCTCGGCGACCCCTCGCGCCGGCACCGGGCCCCCCGCGCCGCCGGCCGCCGACGGCCCGCCACCGCCCGCGAACAGCGCCTCGGCGAGCACGGACAGCGCCTCCACCGCGTCCGCCCGCCGCAGCCGGGTCCGGAAGGCCTCCAGAACCGGCTCGGGATGGGTCGCCAGCGCGGTCGCCAGCGCACTCGCGGGCAGCTGTGGATCACCGGCGGCGAAGTGCCCGGCGGCCCGTGGCAGGTAACGGGCCCGGGTGTGCGGATCGCGTACGAGGAGGGCGAGCGCCCCGCCGTGCAGTGCCCCGCCGTGCAGTGCCCCGCCGGCCGGGCGGGCGAGCAGGGCCAGGGCGGCATGACGCAGCAGCTCGCGGTCGGCCTCGTCCCGGGTGTGGGGCGCGGCGCGCAGCCCGTAGGTCACCGCAGCGGCACGCCGCGCCGGCCGCTCGTCGTGCGCCCACCGGTCGACTGCCCGGCACACGGCGGCGGGCTCCTCCTCGGCGAGTACGCCGAGCAGCTCGTCGCCCCGCCGGTGCGCGCTGTCGGCCAGCACCTCCGTGAGGTCGTCCAGCGCCCGGTGCCGATGCGTGTGCAGCAGCGCCTGCGCGGCCGTCGCCACGGTCGCGTGCGGCGCCGCGGGGAGCGCCCGCTCGTCGTCGAACCAGCGCACGAGATGCGGCTGTACGGCGGCGGGGTCGGCGGCGAGCAGCTGCGCGGCCGCGTCGAGGTACCGGCCGCCGCCGGCCGGGCCGGTGTCGGCGAGGAGCAGGCGGCGCAGCAGGTCCAGACGCTCGGCACCGCTCAGCGCCGGTTCCGCCCAGAAGGCGGGCCCGAACTCCGCCGGGACGGCCCGTCCCTGCCGCTGCCAGTCGACGATCGTCTCGGCGAGCAGCCGCAGCACCCGCAGATAGGGCGTGGCGTCCGGCACCCGGCGCAGCGTCTCGCCGAGCAGCCGGGCAGCCCACCAGGAGTGCGGGTCGTCGTCCAGGGCGCAGAGCAGTTCCTCCAGGCGGACGGCGAGCCGGTGCGTGCCGTGCTGCCGGGCGAGCAGGAGCAGGGCCTGGACGACGGGGCCGATGCGATGGCGCGGCACGGGGTCCGGGTGCTCGCAGGCCTGGGCGGGGTGGTGGACCAGCGCGCGCAGGGCCTCGTCCAGGTCGAGGTGGGTGCCCTGGATCCAGTCGGTGAGTTCCTCGTCGGCGAAGCGGTATCCGGTGCCGGCGGGGACGAGGAGGCCTTCGGCGAGGACGGCGGACGCCCAGCCGGTGCCACCGCCGAGCCGGGCCGGGGCCGGGCCCCGGGGGAACACGTCCTCGAAGGCGGCGCCGGTCAGCTCCCCCTGTCCGGGCCCGAGACTGCGCCGGGCCGCCTCGTGCACCTGACCGGCCACCTTCGCCGCGAGCCGGCGTACGGCGGTGCCGCGCAGGCCGTTCTCCGCCGCGAGCCGTACGGCCACGCGCAGGCACGTCAGGTCCAGGTGGGCGGCGAACACGTCGTGCCGGTCCAAAGGGGCGGACCGCGGCGCGTCGGGGATCGTGGCGAGGATCTCGGAGAAGAGGCGCAGGGTGAGAGGGTGGCGGGCGTCGGGTGCGGCGAGGGCGCCGTCGGGCACGCCGTAGCGGGTGCGGGCGTGGTGGGCCTCGTCGTCGTCGAGGTCGCCCAGGGGCACGCAGGGTGGCAGGCCAACGGGACCGGCGCCGGGGTGCAGACACTCCTCGGGGAATGCCGCTCCCGCCCGTTCCCAGTACTCCGCCCGGCACGCCACGACCAGCCGCGCCCCCGTCTCCCGCAGCCACCGCACGGTCCCCTGGGACCAGGCACTCAGCCGGTGGTCCAGTTCCGCCGGCATCTCCTCCGGGGCGTCGAGCAGCACGAACAGGGGGCGACCGGCGGCCCGGGCCAGCGCGGCGAGGCGATCAGGATCGGTGTCTTTAAGGGGGGCTTCCCCGGCCTCGGGCAGGCCCCCGTCATGACTCCCTCCCCGCGCAGCGGCCCCGCCCCCGGACACGACCACACTCCGCGTCGCCCGGCTGAGCACCCGCCGCACAGCGTCGGCGACCGACTCGTCCCCCTCCCGGAGGTCCGCCCCCCGTAGCCACACCGTGGGCGCCGGTGCCGCACCCCCGCGCCGCCGCGCGGCAAGCGCCACGAGCTCCGTCGTACGACCGCTGCCGGGCGGTCCGACGAGCCCCAGAACGGTGGCCGGGCCCTCGGCGAACGCGGCGAACTCCCCTACTGCGGCAGCCCGTTCGACAGCCTCGACGCGTCCCGAAGCGCCATCCCCTATCGACATCGCCGCCAGTTCAAGCACCCCGCCAAGATTGAGATCCGCCCCGTAGACGGGCACCGTCGCCGCGTTGCGGGCGAGCACCCGGGCCAGCGGACCGCTCTCGGCCGGCCGCAGCGGCACGGCGAACCCGCTGTCGCGGTGACCGGTGTGCAGCGCGGTGCCGAGCACGGCGACCACGGCACCGGTGGCGGCGTCGACGACCGGCCCCCCGGCCGCTCCGCCGCCCAGCCGCAGGGCGTCCCGCCCGGCCGTGCCGATCGCCAGCTGCAGTACGTCGTCGAGCTGCCGGAAGCGGTCCGTGGCCGTGTACGTCACCCCCGTCACCGCTCCCAGCACCCGTGCCTCACGCCAGCAGCCCGCGGCGATCCGCACGTAGGTGCCGGTCGTGACGCGGTCCCGCACGGTGATCGGCAGCGGGCGCACACCCAGCTCCTCGGCATGCACGAGAGCCAGGTTCCGCTCCGGCAGGGAGGTGACCGCCTCGGCGGAGACGACACAGCTGCGGGCTCCGGCGCGCAGGACGAGTCGCCCCAGACCGTCGACGGCCTCGTGACTGGTGAGGACGGTGCCCTGGTGGTCGGCGACGAAGCCGGTGCCGCGCGGGCGCCCGGCGAGGTCGTGGATGCGGACGAGGACGTCGTCGCGGAGGCCGGACGCGCCGTCCTGCGGTGCGATCCGCCGGTCCGGTGGCGCCATGGTCGAACCTCCCCGCCGTACCGCCGTACACATGTGCTCCGGCATCGACGGTAGGGGCGGGATGATCAGGGAAAAAGCACGCCGGACGAACGCGCCCCCCTGCACTCCCCTGGTTCACTCCGAGCGCCCGCCCGGCCGGGTGAACGGACCGGGGTCGCTGGATACACCCTAGGGGTGGGGGAACCGATGGGGGCTGTGGAGCGGCGGGAGTGCAGGGCCCCGTGACCGCCGCTCCACGGGCAGGAGCGCAGGGCTTTGTGCCGCCGCTCCCCGGGCGGGCGAAGGTGAGCGTCAGCCGAAGACGGCGAGGCTCTTGGCCTTGCCCCGCTGCGCCTCCACCAGCGCGAGGAAGCGGCCCTCGGGATCGAAGACGGCCACCGCCCCGGAGTCCGTGTACTCGTCGGGCATGTCGAGCCGCACACCGTTGAGAAGCAGCCGGGCCCGCCTGCCGTCGACGTCCCAGCGCGGGAACGCGGCGGTGGCCGCCTCGGCGATCGGCATCACGGTCAGCTCCTGCTGGAGCTGGTCCAGGGTGCGCGCGGCGTCGAGCTTGTACGGTCCGACGCGGGTCCGGCGCAGCGCGGTGAGGTGGCCGCCGACTCCCAGGTCGGCGCCCAGGTCACGGGCGAGGGCCCGGATGTAGGTGCCGGAGGAGCAGACCACCGAGACGACCAGGTCGAGCACGGGGGTGCCGTCCTCGGCGACGGCCCCCCGGACGTCGTACACGCTGAACGACGAGACGGTGACGGGCCTGGCCGGGATGTCGAAGTCCTCGCCGTCCCGGGCCCGCTTGTACGAGCGCACGCCGTCGATCTTGATGGCGCTGACCTTGGACGGCACCTGCATGATCTCGCCGGTGAGCCTGGCGATCCCCGCGTCGACGGCGTCCCGGGTGACCTTCGAGGCGTCCACCGACCCCGTGATCTCGCCCTCGGCGTCGTCCGTGACGGTCGTCTGGCCCAGGCGGATCGTGCCCAGGTACTCCTTCTCGGTCAGCGCTAGGTGCCCGAGGAGCTTGGTCGCCCGCTCGACGCCGAGGACGAGGACGCCCGTCGCCATCGGGTCGAGGGTGCCGGCGTGGCCGACGCGGCGCGTCCTGGCGATGCCCCGCATCTTGGCGACCACGTCGTGCGAAGTGAAGCCCGACGGCTTGTCGACGATGACAAGGCCGTCGGGCGTGGAGTGCTTCTGGGTCATGCGCTGGTGTCGTCCTCGTCCTCACCCGGCTTCTTGTACGGGTCGGCGTCACCGGCGTAGGCGGCGCCCGCCGAGGCCTCGCGCACCTTCTCGTCGGACTGGCGCGCCTTGTCGAGGAGGTCCTCGATGGTCCGGGCGGTGTCCGGGAGGGCGTCGGCGACGAAGGTGAGCGTCGGCGTGAACTTCACGCCGGCCGCCTTGCCGACCTCGGAGCGCAGGATGCCCTTGGCGCTCTCCAGACCGGCGGCCGCGGCCGCCCGCTCCTCCTCGTCCCCGTACACGGTGTAGAAGACGGTCGCCTCCCGCAGATCACCCGTCACCCGGGTGTCCGTGATGGTGACGTGCGAGCCGAGCCGCGGGTCCTTGATCCCGCGCTGCAGCTTCTGGGCCACCACCTCTCGGATGAGGTCCGCCAGCCTCTTAGCCCGCGCGTTGTCGGCCACTGGTCCGTCTCCCGTTCTTTCCTGATCTACGTTCTCTGGTCAGTCGTCGTCGCCGTGGAAGCGGCGTCTCACCGACAGCAGTTCCACCTCGGGGCGCCCGGCGACCAGCCGTTCGCACCGGTCCAGCACGTCGCTGATGTGCCCCGCGTCGCCGGACACCACCGCCAGGCCGATCTCGGCCCTGCGATGGAGGTCCATGTGGTCCACCTCGGCCGCGCTCACCGCGTACTTCCGCTGGAGTTCGGCGACGATCGGGCGGACGACGGAGCGCTTCTCCTTCAGCGACCGTACGTCGCCGAGGAGGAGGTCGAAGGACAGCGTCCCCACATACATGTATGCCACCGGTTCACCCGCCGGTCCGGGATCGACGGCCCCGCCGGCTGGACGGGCGGGGACATCAAGAACGGTACCGCGCCCTTGCCGGGGGCTCGACCGGGTTTTACCCGGGGCCGACCGCACATGGCCGGCCCCGTGGCAAACCGAGGTGGCCGACGGGCACAAGTCCCGTCGGCCACCGTCAGCCACTGGCTGTCACACCCGCGGCTTCTCTCGCATCTCGTACGTCGCGATGACGTCGTCGACCTTGATGTCGTTGAAGTTGCCGAGGTTGATACCGCCCTCGAACCCTTCGCGGATCTCGGTGACGTCGTCCTTGAAGCGACGCAGTCCCTCGATGTTGAGGCTCTCCGCGACGACCTTGCCGTCGCGGATGAGGCGGGCCTTGGTGTTGCGGCGCACCTCGCCGGAGCGGATGAGAACACCCGCGATGTTGCCCAGCTTGGACGACTTGAAGACCTCGCGGATCTCCGCCGTACCGAGCTCGACCTCCTCGAACTCCGGCTTGAGCATGCCCTTCAGGGCCGCCTCGATCTCCTCGATCGCCTGGTAGATGACCGAGTAGTAGCGGACGTCCACGCCCTCGCGCTCGGCCATCTGCGCCGCGCGGCCTGCCGCACGGACGTTGAAGCCGATCACGATGGCGTCCGAGCCCATCGCCAGGTCGATGTCGGACTCCGTGACCGCACCGACGCCGCGGTGCAGGACCCGGATGTCGACCTCTTCACCGACGTCGAGCTGGAGCAGCGAGGACTCCAGGGCCTCGACGGAACCAGAGGCGTCACCCTTGATGATGAGGTTGAGCTGCTGGACCTCGCCGGCCTTGAGCACCTTGTCCAGGTCCTCCAGGGAGACCCTGCGGGTGCGCTTGGCGAAGGCCGCGTTGCGCTCACGCGCCGCGCGCTTCTCGGCGATCTGACGGGCCGTACGGTCCTCGTCGACGACCAGGAAGTTGTCGCCCGCGCCCGGGACGTTGGTCAGGCCCAGGACCTGTACCGGCGTCGACGGACCCGCCTCGGCGACGTTGTTGCCGTTGTCGTCGAGCATGGCGCGCACCCGGCCGTAGGCGTCGCCCACGACCATCGTGTCGCCGACCCGCAGCGTGCCTCGCTGGACGAGGACCGTCGACACGGCACCGCGGCCGCGGTCGAGACGGGACTCGATCGAGATGCCCTGCGCGTCCTGGTTCGGGTTGGCCCGCAGGTCGAGCGAGGCGTCGGCCGTGAGGATCACGGCCTCCAGCAGCGAGTCGATGTGCAGACCCTGCTTGGCGGAGATGTCGACGAACATGGTGTCGCCGCCGTACTCCTCGGCCACGAGGCCGTACTCGGTCAGCTGACCGCGCACCTTGGTCGGGTCGGCACCCTCGACATCGATCTTGTTCACCGCGACCACGATCGGCACGTCGGCCGCCTTGGCGTGGTTGAGCGCCTCGACCGTCTGCGGCATGACGCCGTCGTTGGCCGCGACGACCAGGATCGCGATGTCGGTCGACTTCGCACCACGGGCACGCATGGCGGTGAACGCCTCGTGACCCGGGGTGTCGATGAAGGTGATCTTGCGCTCTTCGGCGTTGACCTCGGTCGCGACCTGGTAGGCACCGATGTGCTGGGTGATGCCACCGGCCTCGCCCGCGATGACGTTCGTCTTGCGGATGGCGTCGAGCAGGCGGGTCTTACCGTGGTCGACGTGACCCATGACGGTCACGACCGGCGGACGGACGACCAGGTCCTCCTCGGAGCCCTCGTCCTCACCGAACTCGATGTCGAAGGACTCGAGCAGCTCGCGGTCCTCCTCCTCGGGGCTGACGATCTGAACCGTGTAGTTCATCTCGCCGGCGAGGAGCTCCAGCGTCTCGTCGGAGACGGACTGCGTCGCCGTGACCATCTCGCCGAGGTTCATCATCACCGCGACGAGCGACGCCGGGTTGGCGTTGATCTTCTCCGCGAAGTCGGTGAGCGAGGCACCGCGCGACAGGCGAATGCTCTCGCCGTTGCCGCGAGGCAGCATCACACCGCCGACCGACGGGGCCTGCATGGCCTCGTACTCCTGGCGCCTCTGCCGCTTCGACTTGCGGCCGCGACGCGCGGGACCGCCGGGACGACCGAAGGCGCCCTGCGTGCCACCACGGCCACCGGGACCACCGGGACGACCACCGAAGCCGGGACGGCCACCGCCGCCACCGAAGCCACCGCCGCCACCACCGGGGCCGCCGCCACCGGGACGACCGGCGAAGCCGCCGCCGCCACCCGGACGACCGCCACCGCCGCCGCCACCGGGACGACCGGCGAAGCCGCCGCCGCCACCCGGACGACCGCCACCGCCGCCACCACCGGGACGACCGGCACCGGCCGGGCCGCGACCGCCGCCGGGACCCGGGCGCGGGCCGGCAGCGGGACGCTGCGGCATCATGCCGGGGTTCGGACGGGGACCTGCGGGACCGCCGCCGGGACGCGGGGCACCGCCCTGCGGACGCGGCATCGAGCCGGGGCTCGGACGGGAGCCCGGAGCCTGCGGACGCGGACCGCCACCCTGGCCACCAGGACCCTGGGGACGGGGACCGGCGCCGGGGGCACCGGGGCCACCACCGGGACGCTGGCCCTGCGGACGGGGCGCCTGCGGGCGCGCCATGCCGGTGGAGCCGCCGGAGGTGAAGGGGTTGTTACCCGGACGCGGGCCGGCCGGACGGGCACCGGGACGCGGCGCGGAAGCGCCGGGACGCGGACCCTGACCACCGGGGCGCTGGCCCTGACGGTCCTGACGGTCCGGACGGTCCTGGCCACCCGGACGGGCACCGCCGGGCTTGGGGGCACCGGGACGGGCGCCGGCCGGCTTGGGGCCGGACGCGGCGGCCGGGGTGGGGGCCGACGGCGGAGCGGTGAACTCCGGGGCGGCCGGGGCCGGACGCGGCGCGGGCTTGGGGCCCGGCGTCGGACGCGGACCCGAGGACGGCGCGGGCGCCGGAGCGGCGGGAGCCGCCTGGGCCGCTCAGCTGCCCGTCCAGTACGAAGAACGACTCCGAGATCGACCGGTGGAAGTGCGTGCTCGGTCC
>NZ_JBFBJT010000078.1:0-34998 GCF_040686175.1 Streptomyces sp. NPDC086077
GCGGTCGATGTTGATCGAATAGCCGCCGTAGGACTCGGTGACCTCGCCCGCGTACTGGTGGATGCGCTGGTGGCCCGACCAGTGGGTGGACGGTACGTAGGAACCGGTGTTGGTGTCGGCGGCGCCGTTCCACCACGCGTAGAAGATGTGGTCGACCCGCGTGTAGGCGCCGTTGTCGTACTCGCTCGCCGCGTCCCTGATGCCGGAGGCGGCACTGGAGTAGAAGCCGGACAGGTAGCCGCTGCTGTGCAGCCGCTCGGTCCAGCCGGACAGGTACGACAGCACGGCCGCCTTGCAGGACGCCGTCGAGGTGTACGCCTCGATGTCGCTGTAGAGGGCGCTGCCCGCCGGGATGCCGAGGCCGGACGCGGCGGAGACGGCGCCCGCGGCCGCGGTGACGCCCTGGGACCTGGCCGTGGCCGGGTCGGAGGACATCTTCAGCGAGTAGCTGGTGCACGGCGCCTGCCGGCCGACGTCGATGGGGATCAGGCGCCATCCGTTGCCGGTCTGGTTGGTCACCCAGCTCGCGGTCAGATTCGGCTGGGCGCAGCCGCGGAAGGAACCGCTGATGTAGACGCCGACCGCGCTGTACGGCGAACTGGACTGCCAGGCGTTCATGGCGGCCTGCGAGGGCGCGGTGCAGGCGTCGAAACCCTTGCCCAGGTAGGAGCCCGGCTGCGGGCCGGCCGCGGCCAGGGGAGCGGCTTTGGACCGATTACCTGCGCGCGGCAGCTCGGTGCGCTCGGCGCCCGCGGTGAGCTCGGCGGAGGCGAGGGCCCCGCGCACCAGACTCTCCGTTCCGGGGGTGTGCGCGGCGGTGACGAGGACCCCGGCGTCCTCCACCGCGACCTGGATGGTGCCGTTGCTGGAGGTGGCGGTCGGGGCGGTGGCCTTGCCCCGTGGTGTCCGCGCGGTCGCCGCCGTCGCCCGGTCGGCGGAGCGGGCGGTGATGGGTTCGACGACGATGCCCGCCGTACGGCCGACGACTCGGGCGGGGCAGTCGTTCTGCTCGGCGGGCTCGCCCACGTAGACGGCGGGTCTGTCGAAGCGGAGGCAGGCTCGCGGGTTCTCGGCCAGATCGACCACCTGCCAGTCGGCGGGCACCTCGATGCGGTAGCCGTGGTACGTGACGGTCTGCCGGGTGTCGGGCGGGGAATCCGCGAGGGCGGGGCCCGGGACCGAGAACGCTCCGATACCGGCGAGCAGCGCCAGCACGGCCGTTCCGGCGCGGACGCGCCAGAAGTTGCGGGACGACATCAGGGCACTCCAACTCGGTGCGGGGGAGAGTGGGGAGTACGGCACGGCGGCTCCGCGCCGTGCGGGGACGAGTGGAGTGCGTCCCGGCACGGCGGCCGGCTCCGTGCCGGGCGGGGCGGTACGTGCGGGATGCGCCGGTCAGATGCCGCAACTGGGCGCGGACCAGGAGCGGCTGGTACGTCCGTCCAGGTGGGTGTGGTCGTTGTGGCCGGGGTAGCCGGGGCCGAAGATGCCGCCGAAGCCGTGGTAGCGGCCGCGCTGCGCGAGCTGGCAGAACGACGGGTTGCCGACCACGTCGGCCGCGTCGCCGTACAGGTGCCGGCTGTTCGAGGCGCCGCCCACCGCGTTGTTGCAGGCGTGCGAGCGGAAGCCGCTGGTCACCACGATCGGGACGTCACCCATCGCGCGCCGCATGGCCTCCAGCTTCCACATCGTGCGCAGGCCGTTGGCCTTGGCCGTGGCCGCGCTGACCGCTCCGCCGGACCAGTCGGAGTTGCACTTGTTCAACTCGGCGTAGGTGAAGTGGATCGGCGTGCAGTCCGGGTCCTGGAGCGCGTAGATCTTGCTGAAGGTCTGGGAACCCGCGACCCCGTCCGCCCCCAGCCCGTACGCCTGCTGGAACTTGATGACCGCGGCCTTGGTGCGAGGCCCGAAGTTGCCGTCGACGGAGAGGATCTCGCCGAAGTCGACATGTCCGGCGACCCGGATCTGCAACTGGGTGACGTCGGCGCCCGTCATGCCCTCCGACAGGGTGCGGTTCCAGGTGTAGCACTCGTCGGCCTGGGCCGGGCCGGCCGTGGCCAGCATGCCACCCATGGTTGCGGCCATGACCATGACAACCGAGAGAAGTAGTCGGACCGTACGTCTCAGCATCGTGTCTCCGTCCTGAGTCCTGATGAGCCACAGGGAACTGAGCCGAGTTTGGCGCCGGAGACCTGGCATGTCCACACTGTAACCATCTGCCACAGGACCAGACCTCCGGCACAACTCGTAGGTGGACAAGGGCTGTTGTGTCATCAGGTAAGAGGCAGGTTTCCGGCGGGCGAAGCTAGCGTTGCATCGCGAGAGCGGCAGTGGCGATCAGCGCGGAGCTCAGGACGGCCATACCGCTCAGCCGTCGTGCCAGCCGGTCGTCCCAGTGCTCCCCGTCGCCGGAGAGCCTGCGCAGAGCCGGGGTGAGAGCCCGGCCCGCGCCGAAGCCGAGTCCGGCGGCCAGGGCGGGCGCGTAGGAGCCCCCGGACAGCAGGACCGCGACCGCGATCGCGTACGGCGCGCTCGCCGAGACGTAGGTACGCACACCCGTACCGAGCTCGAAGCCGAACTGCAGGGCCCCGCGCGCCAGATGGCGGCGCAGCACGTCCTGAGGGATCTGCCGGGCGTTCTGCGGCAGCCGTAGCGGCAGCTTGCCGGCGTCGCGCAGTGCGGCGAGCAGGGCGGCGGCGACGATCAGCCCTTGCCGCCAGCCGGCCGGAAGCGGCGTGAACAGCCCGGACAGGAGCCACAGCACAGCGGCCGTCAGCGTTCCGCCGACGAGCAGGCCGAGGGTGAACACGCCGAGGACGACTGCCTGGCCGTACGTCGCTCGCCAACCTGGCGAGGCCAGCGCGAACGCGCTGTTACGCGTTCAAACGGAGCCGGAGAGCGAGTAGCCGGCCAACCCGCCGGTGATCGCCCAGGTCAGCACCGGCGCCTGGAGGACGGCGGCGACGGCCGCGACCCCCAGGACCGCGACCGGCACGGCGGGCTCGGTGACCCACATCCGTACGGCCCGGGTGCCGTACGGGCGGGCCTCGCGAGCGCCGGATTCCCTCATCTAGACCGTCCCGGTCAGTGTGCGCCAGGTGTTCTGGCCGACCACACCGTCGGCGGTCAGGCCGTGCAGGGACTGGAACGCGATGACGGCCTGCCGCGTGAGCGTGCCGAAGTTGCCGTCGACGTTCAGCGCGTGGCCGTGCTTGTTGAGCTGCCGCTGGGCGCCGCGGACGGCGTCGTCGACGTCTCCCTGGCGCACGGTGGAGACCAGGAGGGGCCAGGTGGCCGGGCCGACGCTGCCCGTGGGGCTCAGCCCGTTCGCCGTCTGGAACTCCTCGACGCGCGCTTCGGTGTCCGGCCCGAACAGGCCGTCCACACCGGTCGGGTGGCCCTGGAAGGTGAGCAGGTGCTGGACGGTGTGGACGTCGGGCCCGGTGGCCCCGCGGCCCGTGGTGGGCCAGTTGACGGAGCCGGGGCAGCCGCAGTCGGTGGTCCAGCGGCAGATGGACTTCACCCAGCCGGAGCCGGTGTTGCGGTACCCGTCGTGGCAGCGCCGCTCGATACCGCAGCCGCAGTTTCCGCAGGCCGCGCTGTACGCCCACAGCCAGCCGTCGTAGGTCCCGGCGTAGCACTGGTTGGGCCGCAGTGTCCAGGTCACGCCGTCCGACCGGTGGAAGCCGGTGTTCGTCCCCGACGTCACGCAGGCGTCGGCGTAGACGGTGCTGGGTCCGCAGCCCGGGGAGCAGTTGTGGTCCGCGGCGTAGCTCGGGCACGCGCCCGTCCAGATGTCGTAGCCGTCGGCATAGGCCTGCCGGGCGGCGGAGAACACCCCCAGCGCGGCGAACCCCACGGCGGTCGCCGCCTGCAGGACCGTGCGTCTGCGCGGTGCGAAGGACGGCACGTCCGCGCGCCAGGCTCGGGTGAGGCCGCCGCTCCCGGACCGGCGCAGCGTGGGTACGTCGTCCAGTGACGTCATGGCAGGCTCCTCGGCGTCGCGGGGTGGAGGTCGTCGAGCAGCCGCAGCAGCGCGGTGGCCGAACCGAGCGGCTCCGAACGCGTGATGCGGCCCGCCGCGTCCACGGCCACCGCATAGGGGGTGGCCGGGATGTCGTACGCCGTGAACAGCTCCGGGCGCTCGCCCAGGACCGGTACGGCGCTTTCGGCGTCCTGCGGTGCGGGGCCCGCGTAGAGCCCGAGCACCTGTGGGGCGGCGTCGCCCTGGCGAACGGTCCAGGCGCGGGCCTCGGCGAGCACCTGTCCGCAGGTGCCGCAGTCGGCGTCCAGGAACAACAGCAGTGAGGCGCGGTCCGTCGGCAGCAGGCCGTCGAGAGCGGGGGTGGTCAGCCCCGGCGCCGATGCGCCGGATGCGAGCCCCACGCGCCCGGGAAGGTGCGGCTGTGCGCGCGACAGCTGGTGCACCTGTCTGACCAGTCCCGAGACGACCAGCGCGAGCAGCGCGATCGCCGCCCACGAGACGATCACCGCGCTGGTGGTGAAGTCCATCGCGTCGACACTCCTTCGGCGGTCCGGTGCACGCTCGCCTCGGTCGGCGCGTGAACGGTGGTCGGGGCCGGCCGACGCGCGGCGGCCGCGGTCGGCTGGTGAACGGTGGGGGCGGCCCGTCGGTGGACGGTGGCCGTGGCCGGTCGGTGGGCGGAGGTCTCGGCGGGCTCGTGCATGGCGGCTGGCAGGGACCACAGCAGTACGGTGCAGGCGAGAGCCGCGAGCAGGAGCGTGAGCAGCTCAGCCGCCGACAGCCGTACCGGTCCTGCCCCGGCGAGCACCGCACCGGCCAGTGCGAGGGCGGCGAGGGCCACGGCCCGCCGGGTCACCCAGCGGCTCAGGGGGACGTCCCGGCGTGAACACCCGCAGGGGCCCCCGCGGCCGAGGCCGAGAACGTGGCGCGTGTAGCCGGCGTAGAGCACCAAGAGGCCGGTCGCCACGGCGAGTACGGCTTGCAGCCCCCGCCCATGGCCCGCCACCAGCGCGGCAGTACCGGCCGCCCCCAAGGCGCCTTCGGCGAACGGCAGGACGACGGCCGCGAAGCGCCGAAGTCGCGGCCCCAGCACCCCGTGCACGCGCAGCGCCTCGCCCAGGGCGGCGGGGCGGCCGGCGTGGGAGCCCGCACCCGTGAGCAGGGTCAGCGCCACGATCAAGGCGGTGAGCCCGCCGCAGAATCCGATCATCGCCGGATCACCCGGTGCGCCGCAGCGCGAGACGCCCGACGAGCTCGGGCACCCGCTCGACGGACGTCGACGCCAACGGCACGAGCGTTGCCCAGAGTTCGGTGGAGGCGAGCACGAAGAACGGGCTGCCGTCGGAGAGTGTGTCGCGGAACAGCTCACCGGAGGCGACCGCCACCCCCTTCCAGGGGGGAAGCTGTGCGGTGTGTTCCTTCGTCCGCCGGGACAGCTCCAGCAACCCGAGGCCGGGCACTTCCTTGATCACTGTCGCGGGCCGCGCGAAGGCACTTCCCGCGGACTGATCGGGCTGGAGGGTCAGTCCGTGCTCGCTCTCGGCGATGCGTACCGACCTGAGCAGACCGAGCACTTCGGCCGTGCCGAGGCCGTAGAGCCGGGTCACGAGCGAATGGCGCTCCCCACGCCACACGACGAGCGACGGGCGCTCCACGAGCCCTGAGCGCGCTTCACGCTCGACCGACTCGTGGATGCGCAACGTGCCGCTCTGGAAGGTGAGTTCGGACTCGGGCGCGCCGATGCCGAGAGAGTCGGCGACGTCGGCTCCCAGAGTGGCGGGCCCTGCGGTGAACTCGACCAGCCGTCCACCGGCCACCATCTCGACGGCGGAGGTGCACGGCGCACGGAAGTCGAGTTCGCCCTCCATGCGATAGGTCGCGCCGTCGAGGGCGCGGTGAGTGACGAACGGTGCGACCATGTTCATCCTCCTGGGGGTGCGGGCCTGAGCGACGCCGCGACCGCAGAGGAACCTAGGCAAGAGACATGAACCTGTCAATCAGGTGGGCGGGATGTACGAGGTCGGACGGGAAGGTTATCGGGGCAACAGGACAGGGAAGCAGCCGTACGACAAGGAGCGTCCATGGGTACCGCCGTCCACGTCCCGCAGACCCGGGACATGATCGGGGACGAACTCTCCGGAGACGAGGCGTTCGCCGCCCTGCGCCACTACGGGGGACTGCGGCTGTTGACCGACTCCTTCGCACGGTTCCGTTACGCGGACGGCTTCACCAACGCCCGGGCCCTCGCCTTCCAGGTGGTGCTCGGGCTGGTCCCGTGCACCGTGGCGCTGGTCGGGCTGGCCACCTCGGTGCACACGGAGGGCGTGGGCCGGATCATCGAGCTCACGCTCGGCCGGATCGTGCCGGGCGCCAGCGCGGCGATCGTCGAGGACGCCTTCGAAGGGACGCGGCGCACCGCGCACGGCGACGTCTGGAGCACGCTCGCCCTGTGGCTCGGCCTGGGCTTCGCGCTGTTGAACCTCGCCTCGGCCATGGGCCAGATCGAGCGCGGCGCCAACCGCATCTACGGCATCGAGCGTGACCGTCCCTTCCCGCGCAAGTACGGGCGGGGGATCGTGCTGGCACTCGCCGCCGGTCTGCCACTCGTACTGGGGTTCGTCGTCCTCGTGGCGGGCGAGGCCGTGGGTGACGCGGTGGCGGACTCGGCCGGTTGGGAGGACGGCGGGCGGCAGTGGTGGGGCGTGCTCGACATCCCTGTGGGACTGGCGCTGGCCTGGGTGGCCTCCGCCGTGATCCTCCGCTGGTCGCCCCGCCGCGTGCAACCCGGCTACACATGGCTGGCCTTCGGCTCGGCCGTGCACCTCCTGCTGTGGGTGTGCGCCACCTGGCTGCTCGCGCTGTACGTCGAGGAGAGCGGAGCGTTCGGCGCTGTGTACGGGCCGCTCACCGCCTTCATCGCCCTGCTGCTGTGGGCCAACCTCACCGCGGTCGCGCTCTTCCTCGGCGTCGCCTTCGCCGCCCAACTGGAGGCGGCCCGCGCCGGCATCGAGTCGGCGGTCCGGCCGGATCCCGGCCCGGGCGCGTGAGGTGCGAGCTCGGATGCCGGGATCGGGTGTGAGGTGGGGCGGCACCGGGGGGAGGCGGACGCGAGCGGTACCGGGGTCCTGGCCGGGTGTGGGGGGCGGGTGTCGGCGGTGTTGGGCTCCTGGTGGACGAGGTGTGAGGCGGGTGTCGGCGGGCGTTCGGGCCCCGGCCCAGGCTGCGGGAGGGCCGACGACAGCGGGTGCGGGCGATGTTCGGGTCCTGGGTCAGGTGTGAGGCGGGCGCCCGAGCGGCCAGAGCAGCTGTCGGCGAGGCGGCAGCTGGCGTAGGCGGGCGCGAGCCGGTGTCGGGGGGAGTTCGGGTCCGGCCCCCGGGTGCGGCAGGACCGACGACACCGGACGTCGACGAGCGTCCGGCATCCGGAGCACCTGCCGCAGGCAGGAGGGCAGCCGACGGTGGTGGAGGGCAGCTGAGGCCGCCGTGACGTCAGCGGCCCGCCGCGGCGGTCACGGTCGCGGGGTCCACCCCGGTCAGTTCGACGATGCGGTGCGGTGGCACGCCGGCGGCCAGCGCGCGTCCGATCAGGCCGTCCCGGCCGTCCGCGCAGTCGCGGTAGGTGAGCAGCTCCTCCTCGACCCGGGCGTGCGACTCCGGTGCCGTCCGGTGGCGGACCAGGTTCAGTTCCTCGTCGCTCAGCCGGAGGGGCAGCCGTTCCGCTCCGTCGGGCACGGCCGCCCTCTCCTCCGGCGGCAGCAGACGCAGGTGCGGGGAGGTCACCGTGCTTCCCTGAGCGGTCAGCCACGCGCGTACCGCGGGCGTCTCCAAGGACGGGAGATCACCGACGGCGGCCGGGGCCACACCGAGCGGCGCGGACGCGTCGTCAAGCAGGAACAAGTAGGCGTCGTCGGTCATCCTGGCTCCTCCTCAGCGGGGCTGATCGACGTCCCATTACCCCGCCGCGCCCGGGTTACCGCCGACTCACCGGCCGGGCCGTACTGGTGCGCTCACGACCGCGCCTGACCCACGACGGGGATGCCCAGCCGGGCGGCAAGGGTGGTGAGGGCCGTTCCCAGGGGGAGCGCGGCCCGAGCGAGGGCGTGCCGGTCGCCTCGGGTCGGGTCCCGGTTGATGATCAGCACCGGCTTCCCGGCCTCCGCCGCCTGGCGGACGAAACGGAGCCCGGACATGACCGTCAGCGAGGAGCCCAGGACCAGCAGTGAGGTCGCCTCCGCGACCAGCTCACGGCAGCGCTCGACACGCTGCGGCGGAACATTCTCCCCGAAGAACACCACGTCCGGTTTGAGGATGCCGCCGCAGATCGTGCAGGGCACCACGTGGAAGTCCCCGACCTGGTCGTCGTCGAGGTCGGCGTCACCGTCCGGGTTGATTCCGGCGGCCACCGGCGCGAAGCCCACGTTGGCCTCCTCCAGCCGCCGGGCGAGCTCGTGGCGCGAGCTGAAGGCGCCGCAGGTGAGGCAGACGACCCGGGCCAGGCTCCCGTGGAGCTCCACGACATCCTCGCTGCCCGCGGCGTGGTGCAGCCGGTCGACGTTCTGGGTGATCACACCCGACAGCAGACCGTGCCGCCCGAACGCGGCCACGGCCCGGTGCCCGGCGTTGGGGCGGGCGCGGCCGAAGGTGCGCCAGCCGAGGTGGCTGCGCGCCCAGTACCGGCGCCGGGCCTGGGCTTCGGCGGTGAAGTCCTGGTAGGTCATGGGGGTGTGCCGGCTCAGGCTCCCGCCCTCGCCCCGGTAGTCGGGGATGCCGGACTCCGTGGAGATCCCTGCCCCGCTGAGCACCAGCACCCCGCCGGCGCTCAGCGCATCGGCGACCGGCTCCAGGTCCGTCGTACCCGGCGGCAGGTCACCGGGAGGGGTCCAGCTCAAGGTGGGGCGCATGCGCATGCCGCAAGGGTACGGAACACCGCCGTCGAGCGTTCCCCCGGTACGACGCCCGTCACGTGCCGTCGCCGGCCGTCGGTGTACCCGGCGGCAACGGCAGTTCCGCCCAGACGCACTTGCCCGTCGGTGTCCCACGGGAGCCGTGGCGTGACGACAGCGCGGCGATGATCGCCAGGCCGCGTCCGCCCTCGTCGTCCGGTCCGGCGCTGACCGTCCGCACCACGTTGAGACTGCTGTCGAAGACCTCGCACACCAGCACCTGATCGCGGATCAGTCGCAGTCGCAACGGCGCCACCGCATGGAGCACGGCGTTGGCCAGCAGCTCGCCGATGATCTGCTCGGCGACGGGCACCAGCCGTTCCAGACCCCACTCCACCAGTGCTCGCACGGCCGTGACGCGGACGTCTGCGACGGCGGACGGGTCGGCGTCCAGCTGCCATTCCATGACCTGGTCCGGACCGAGGGATCGGGTCCGGGCCAGGAGCACCACGACATCGTCGGCCTGCTCGCCTGGGGGAATCGTGCCCACGACCGCCGAGCGCAGGTCCTGGAGCGGTGCCCCCGGCCGCTGCGTCAGGGCGTGGCGCAGACGGTCCAGTCCGAAGTCGATGTCACGGTCACGGGTTTCCACGAGACCGTCGGTGTACAGGACGAGCGTGCTGCCTTCGCTCAGCTCCAGTACCACGTCCTCGTACGTCTGCCCGCCCACACCCAGTGGTGCCCCGGCGGGGATGTCGAGGAGCGTGACGTCGCCGGAGGGGTCGACGAGCGCGGGCGGTGGGTGGCCCGCCCGTGCGGAGCAGCACCGCCGGGTGACGGGGTCGTAGATGATGTAGAGGCAGGTGGCTCCGCTGATGGTGGTGGGCATCGCCTTCGATTCGAAGTCCTCGGCCGCCAGGCGGGCCAGCAGGTCGTCCAGGTGGGCCAGCACCTCCGCGGGGGACAGGTCCAGAGCGGCGAGTGTGAGCATCGCGGCGCGGATCCGTCCCATCCCCGCCGCGGCACTGATGCCGTGGCCGACGACATCGCCGACCACCAGGGCGATCCGGGCGCCGGACAGCTCGATCACGTCGAACCAGTCGCCGCCGACGCCACCGCGCCGGTCGGACGGCAGATAGCGCCACACCACGTCCAAGGCGTTCCCGCCGTTCGGATTGCGCGGCAGCAGATCCCGTTGCAGCGCCAGGGCCGCCGTGTGCTCGCGGGTGTAGCGGCGTGCGTT
This sequence comes from Streptomyces sp. NPDC086077, assembly GCF_040686175.1. Classification (NCBI taxonomy): domain Bacteria; kingdom Bacillati; phylum Actinomycetota; class Actinomycetes; order Kitasatosporales; family Streptomycetaceae; genus Streptomyces; species Streptomyces sp. NPDC086077. The sequence goes on from NZ_JBFBJT010000078.1 coordinate 10,112, forward strand.
GTCCAGGCTCAGAGCCGCGCGACTGACCACTTCCTCGGCGACCATGCGATCGTTCTCGTCGAACGGCACGAGGGTTTCCGTGCGAACGAGCACGGCGACTCCCAGAATCTCGCCGCGGGCGTGCATGGGTATGACAAGCAAGCTGTGCATACCGAGCGAGATGATCTTGTCGAGCCGCCCCGGGTCGTGGTCCAGCCACGATCCTGGCGAGGTGTCCAGGAAGGGCTCCAGATAGGAGCGTCCGGTGGACAGGACCTTCAGGAAGGGCGAGCGCGGGGGGACGTAGACCGGATCGCCACGCGCCCAGAGCGATTCCGGGACGCCCTCGCGGATCGACGCCATGCCCGCACGGTGAAAGGCCGGGACCGCGCCGGAGCCGGTCGTGCCGAGCCGGGCGAGGGGCTCGTCGCCGAATTCGGCCGCGTCCGCGAGGTCGACCGTCACGTAGTCCGCCATCGCGGGCACCAGGACGTCGGCCAGGTCCTGGGCGGTCTGCATGATGTCCAGGGTGGTGCCGATGTGGGTGCCCGCCCGGCTCAGCAGCATGACCCGGTCCCGGGCCCGCCGTGAGGTGGTGACGTCGACGTTCGTGGAGCACACCCCGGGCTCACCGTCGCGTGCGTTCTCCACCGGATACACCGACAGCGCGTACGTGTGGCGCCAGCGACGGTCCCGCTGGTCGAGCTCGCGGTCGATCACCGGTACACCGGTCTCCAGAACCTGCCGGAACAGCGCCGTGACCTGGGCGGTGTCCGCGTAAAGCGGCGACTCCTCCAACGGAAGGCCCAGCCGTTGCGGCCAGGAGGGCCCGTAGGTGCGTGCCAGGGCCGCGTTCAGCCACACCATGCGCAGCTGGGAGTCCCAGACCGCCGTGGGGAAGGGGCTGTTCTCCGCGACCGAGACCGCGGGCGTCGATTCCGCCGCTCCGAGCACCGAGACCAGCCAGTCCACCGTCCCGTCCGGTCCTGGAAGCGCGGACACCCGCAGACTCACCTGCACTGTCCGCCTGTCACGACGGCGCAGGAGCGCGCGTCCCGACCACTCCCGGCCGAACCAGCTCGCGGCCTCACCGGGGGAGGCCGCCAGCCGCTCGGCCGGTCGACCCAGGATCTCCTCGGCCCGATGGCCGAGGAGGTGCTCCGCGGCGTCCGTCCATCGGGTCACGACACCGCTGCGACCGACGACCGCCAGCGCCGCGCCGGTGCTGGCGTACGCCGAACCGGCACCGGATACGGCGTCGAATTGGGGCACTTTCCTAAGCTAGTTCTGCCGTCTTGCGGCTGCAAAGCGACGTCCAGGCCACCTCGGGCGGCGCCGCGAGGTGCGCGGACCTGGGCGACAACCGGTAGTCGGGCGGTGACACCACGATCTCCTGTCCTTGCGCCGGCAGCTCCGCGGGCGCGGGCCGCCGAGCGCGTTGGGCTCCGGCAGGAAACAATGAGGTTTTCTGCGCCTGGAGAGGTGGTAGTGATGCCCGCTTGGCATCTGCGCGACTATCACGACGAGGATCTGGACCAGGCGATCCAGGTCTGGGACCAGAGCCGCCAGGCAGGTCAGGACAGCCGTGATCCGGTGTTCCCGGTCTCGGAGGTGATTGCCGCCGCGAAGGCGGGGCAGCCTGCCGTGGTCGCCGTCGTCGGTGACGAACTGGTCGGTATGGCCATGGCGCAGGCCCACGGCAAGCGAGGCTGGGTTCTGCTGATCGCCCTCGCCGCCCGGTGGCGTGAGCGCGGGATCGGCAGCGCTCTCCTGACCGAGCTGGAGCGGCGCCTGCGTGCCCTGGGCGTACGGCACGTCAGCGCGCTGCTGCCCGCGGGTGCCGCCGGGACCAAGGCCCTGGAGAACTCCGGCTACCGGTTCCGCGACGACCTGACCTTCTACGAGAAGGTCGAACCGCCCGGATCCGCCAACGCGGACGTCCTGGCGGCCCTGGGCGGGCGCGTACTGCCCGACGGCCTCTGGGACGCCATGGCCGGCATGAACCGGGAGAAGCAGGTGATCGAACGCCGTGTCGTGCTGCCGTTGCAGGAGCCGTCCCTGGCCGACCGCTACGGAGTCGTCCCGCCCAAGGCGACCATCTTGTTCGGTCCGCCCGGCACCGGGAAGACGAGTTTCGCCAAGGCGGTGGCGTCCCGGCTCGACTGGCCGTTCGTGGAACTCTTCCCGTCGCGGCTGGCGGCCGACACGAGCGAGGGGTTGGCGACGGCGCTGCGCGAGGCTTTCGCGGAACTGGCCGAACTCGACTCGGTGCTGCTTTTCATCGACGAGGTGGAGGAGATCGCCGGTGCGCGTTCGGGCAAGGCGGTCGATCCCGGGCACGGGGTGACCAACGAGCTGCTCAAGCTCATCCCCGTCTTCCGCGAGCAGGACTCGCGGCTGCTGGTCTGCGCCACCAACTCGGTCCGCTCCCTCGACGCGGCCTTCCTGCGACCGGGCCGGTTCGACTACGTCATCCCCATCGGACCGCCGGACCCGACCGCCCGCTCGGCGATCTGGGTGCGCTACCTCAGGGCTGCCACCGAGTCGATCGACGTCGCCCGACTGGTCGCGGCCAGTGAGTTGTTCACCCCGGCCGACATCGAGTTCGCGGCCCGCAAAGGTGCGCAGGCGGCCTTCGAGCGTGAGGTCACGGACCGCCAGGGCCTGCCGGCCACCACGGACGACTACATGACCGCCATCGCGGACACCCGGTCCACGCTGACGCCACGGCTGATCGAGGAGTTCACGCAGGACATAGAGAAATACAGCCGCCTGTGAACAGCCACCGTTGACCCGACGGGAAATTCGCTAACGGGCCCGGCGCAGCGTGAGAACGTACGTGGCGGTCAGCGCCACGGCACGGTCTTCGTCGTGCGACAGATCTGCGAGGGCACGAGACGCGATGCCCCCCGGGATGTCCGCGAGCGCCTGCGTCAGCCGTCCACGCGCGGGCGCATCGACGGTGTCGAGGCCGAGGCAGTCGACGAGCATCGTGGCGATCTCGTCCGCCAACTCGGGATCACTCGCCAGCACGCCCAGCGCATCCGCCGCATCAACGTCGTTCACCTCCTCGACGATCATGTCGATGAGCGTCGGGACAGCGTCGGCCACCCCACGTGCCCCGAGCGCCGGCGCCGCACTCCTGCGGACCACGACGTCGGAGTGCGTGAGGGCGCCGTGCAGCACTGCGGTCGTCGCCTCTCGGTTCGGCATCGCGGCGATGGCCTGGACGGCACGCTTGCGCACCTCGGCCACCGGTGAGGTCAGGCCTTCCGCCAGCAGCGCCAGCCCGCCGTCGCCCGACTGCGCCAGGGCCCATCGAAGGGCTCCCGCCACGTGCGGGTCCGATTCGCTCAGCGCCGCCTCGGCCAGGGCCTCCACCGGCACCGGAACCCCTTCGACCGAGGACAGCGCCGCGCGCTGACGCCTCCCGGCGCTCTCCGACCCCAGGCCCTGCAGCAGTGCGACGGTCTGGAGGACGTCCTCCCAGCCGGCGGGGCCCGCGGCACCGATCCGGCCGAGTCGTGTGAGCAACTCCGTCTCGCTCGCGATGCGTTCCCGCGTCCGGCGGATCAGGTCCTCGACGAGCGCCGAGGGCTTGAAGCCGGGATCATCCAGCGCCCGCGCCACCTCACGCAGAGACAGCCCCAAGGACCTCAGGCTCTCGATGTGGAAGATCCGCCGGACGTCCTCGCTGGCGTACTCCCGGTAGCCGGCCTCGGTGCGCCCCCTCGGCCGCAGCAGGCCGAGCGACTCGTAATGCCTGAGCATGCGCGCGCTGACCCCGGACCGTCGTGCCACCTCACCGATCAGCACTCCCTGTCATCCCTCCTGGTTGTCCGTGCCCAGGACTACGATGCGCTTCGCCTCCTCGATCGCGAATTCGAACCCGGTGTCAGGGTCGCGCAACAGCCGCTCCGTCGCGATCGCGTGCTGACGCACGTGGGGCACCGCATCCGTCATCGCGGCGCGCAGGGCCGGCACGACCACCTCGCCGAGCCCGATCAGGGCCCGGCTGAGACTCAACCGCGTCTCACGCCCGCCGCGCCCGAGTTGTGTCACCAGCACGCGGGCCAGCCCGGACTCCTCACCTTCGGGCACGAGCGCGACCGCCGCCCGCCAGGCGCTCCGCGCGACCTCGTCGTCGGCGTCGGTCAGAAGCGCCCGTGTGATCGCCGGCCACGCCTGCCGATCCCCGACCTTGGACAACGTGTGCAGGGCCTGACTTCGTGCCTGCGCGCGCTGCGAGCGGAGTTCTTCGACGAGCTTCGGGACCGTCAGTGCGGGCGAGTGGCGGGTCAGTGCCCAGGTGAGCATTTCGCGCACGTAGAACTCAGGCTCGATCGCGCATCGTTCGACGAGCTTGTCGATGGACCCGGGGTCCGGTCTCGTGCCGACCGCCAGCGCCGCCTGCAGCCGCACCGACGAGCTGTCGTTCTCCAGCCCGTGGAGAGCTCGCGTCATGTACGTGTCCTCTTGCGGCATGGTCATCGGGACCACCTCCTGCGCCCCAGTGAAGGCCTTGTCACAATGTCAAGGTCAAGCCGGACCCTTCACTTTTGGCGGACCGCCCGGCGTCCCGACCGAAACCGATCCCTTCGCCCTGCTCGCAGCCGCCGCCTGCGACAGCTACCACCGCTGGGAGCAGGGCATGGACCTGCTCGCCGAACTCGGCTTCACCGACTACGGGTCAGTACGGCGAACTGAGCCCGCGCTGGTTCACCCGGGCCCGACACGGTTGGCCCTACGCCTCGGCGTCACTTCGTGTCCCGCTCCGGCAGGGGTGAGTAGCGGGTGGGTCCCGGCGTGTGACCCTGTGGCGGGTAGTCGCAGTCCAGGCTGGCGATCTCGTAGTCGTCGCCTTGGTTCTGCTCCTGGTCGACGACCACTGCCGCGGTGCAGACCCGGCCGTGCTCGTCGGTGAACGTGACGATCTCGCTGTAGTCGGTCGGGGTGCCGCATCCGGCGAGCAGCAGCAGCGCCGCCGCTCCGGCGCTTACCGCCACGCCAAGCCTGTAGTGCCGTTTCATCTCTTCCCCCATGCCTGCTTCGCCGTCCGGCTTCGGTTGTCGCGTCCCACAACGTAGCCGTCGGCGACGGTGAGGTCACCGGGCCTGACACAAGCCACCGCATGCCCCGCTTCCGAGGCGCAGTGGGAACGGTTCGGGGTCCGCCGGCGTCGTCCCTCTGCGGGGCACGGTGCCTGCTGTGCCCCGCAGAGGGGAGACCGGGTGCATACCGCAGACTTCGCCAAGTGGACACGGCGGTTCGAGGACGAGCGCGAGCGCAGACGGGCGCAGGGTGACCCGGACTGGGGGCAGGGTACGACGCTGCATCCGGCGGTGTGGGCCAGCGTGCAGCGCTTCCAGGTCGGTGAGGACGGTGACGGCGACAACCTAGTCGCCAAGGCCGACGAGGCCGGCGACCGCGACTACGCCCAGGCGGTCCGGCTCTTCGTCGCCGAGGAGCAGAACCACGCCCGTCTGCTCGCCGGGCTGCTGGCCGCGGGTGGTGTACCGACGTTGACCGGTCACTGGAGTGACACGGTCTTCGTCAAGCTGCGGCGCCTCATGGGTCTGCGCCTGGAACTGCTGGTGCTGATGATCGCGGAAGTGGTGGCACTGCGTTACTACCGTGCCCTGCGCGACGGCACCGACGACTCACTCACGTCGGATGTGGCGGGGCGGATCCTCGCCGACGAGCAACGCCACGTCCCCTTCCACTGCGAGCGGCTGCACGCCTCCCTGGCGGAGCTGCCCCGCCCCACGCGTCGCCCGGTGATGGCCCTGTGGCGACTCCTGCTGCTCGCGGTTTCCCTCGTCGTCGCCGCCGACCACGGTCCGGCGCTGCGACGACTCGGCGTCGGACGCCTGCGATTCGTGACGGAGGTCGTGGCCTCGTCCCGCGCGGTCGTGTCCGCGGTGGTGGCCCCTCGCCCGGACGCCTGGGCGAGCGCGCGCTGAGGCCGGGCGGCAGTTCAGGTGACCCGCGCTGAGCGACCTCGCCTCGCCCTTCCCTCGGGGTCCGGGACGAGCGGCAGGCGGTATCCACGGGGCGGGCGGCTCGTGCGGCCGAGTCGTGTGGCATTACGATCGCGCGCATGCCAAGGCGCGAGACGAGCGGGGGAACGGGGGGCGGGACCGCCGCCGCATGGAGCGCCGACGTGGTGGACCACCGGCGCACGGTCGGGCAGTCGCCCCTCATGCCGACCTGGTACCCGAAGGACCCGCTGGCGCGCCGGGACGACCTACGGATCGTCGGTGCCGTCGGGTCGGTCAGCCGCGTCGACTCCACCGGGCGCACCCGCTGGACGCACCGGTGCGGCGGACGGCCCAACGCCGCCCATCTGTCCGGCGACCGCGTGCTCGTCACCACAGACTCCCTGGAATACACGCCTTGGGGCCACCTCGGCCCGGCGCTGCTCCTCGACCTCGCGGACGGGCGGCTCGTCGCCGAGCTGCGCGGGCGGAGTGCCGCGGCGCGGGGAGACGGCCGCTTCGTGCTCGGACTGGAGGGCTATGACGTCTTCGACACCTGGGAGTACGACCGGGACGGCAGCGAGACCGACGCCTGGCGGTCCTACGGCCACTACGTCGTCGGCACCGGTCTGCGCGTGGTCGAGGCCGACCGTCAGCTGCCGACCAAGGGTCGGGTCGTCCGGCTGCTGCCCGGCGGTGTCGTGGAGCACGGCCCGCACCTGACCGATCCGCAGCCGCCCGAGCCACTGGTTCTGCGCGACGGTACGATCCTGGTCCTCGACGGCACAGCGGTCCGTGCGGTAGGGCGCGGGCTCGACAGCACGGTCCTCGCCGAACTCACCGGAGCCGCGGCGGACCTGGGCGGGCCGACGAGCCGGAAGCTGCGGTGGGACGGTGACCAGGTCGCCGCGGTCGTCTCCGTACCGCACGCGGACGAGCCGAGCCTCCACACGGTGGACACCTGGACACTCGCCCTCCACCACCGCACCTGAACCCGGCAGCGCACCACGTCCCGCGCGCCGATGTTCCCCGCGCCGGGGAAATCGGCAGGCAGGTGGTACGCCGTGGCGTTCAGGGAGTGACGGAGCGAGCGGTGTCCACGTCGGCGGCGTAGACCAGCGCGGTGCGGTGGTTGTACTGGACGGTGTACATGGACTTGGCGCCGAGCACGACCCCAGGCCGCGCCCAGGAGAACGAGGCCCAGCACGAGCATGCCGGTCAGGCCCGCCGCGCCACCCAGCTCGGCGGTGCACCCGAGGAGGGCGCCGAACCAGCCGAAGTCGGCGTCACCGGACGTGGTGTCGGCGTCGCCGTACGGTCCGAGCACCTTGAGCGGCAGGGCGGGGCCGCCGACGGCGTTGCAGTACACACCGGCGGGCGGCGCCGCCCGCCGGTGAAGAAGTGGGGCACGAGCCCGGGGAGCACCAGAGCCAGGCCGAAGGTCGGGTCGAACAGCCGGATGAGAGCGGCCAGCCCGGCGAGTCCCCCGGCGAAGCTGAAGATGCAGCCGATGTGTACGGCGTTCTGGGCGTACGGGAAGACGATGGGAGCGTCCAGTGCGGGCTTGGCGCCGGGGCCTTTCGCGGTCGGACGCTGTAGGTGTCCCGCAGGACCGCGTGGACGTCGCCGGTGCTCGTGAAAGTCGTTGCTCTCATGACCGAACGGCACCGGCCGGACCGGACGGATCCAGGCCAGACCCGTCTTCAGCACCGCCGGTGAGGGAAGGGCGCGGGCGAACACCAGGCCCGGGGCGCGGATCGCGGACCGCCAGTCACTGACGTCGACGTCGAGGCGTACGGCCTCGGGGGCGACAACGTGGCCGTGCCGCGCTTCCCGTGTGCGGAAGTGGTGCTCGTCGGTCACCGGGTCAGGCTTGTGGTGGTGAGGCGTCTTCGGTCCGCAATTCCCGTTCGCCCGCGGACGAGGTGACGGAACCGGGCCGGCTCTTGTGGTGCCCCAGGTGGGCCAATCGCTTGCCCGGGTCGGGAAAGGTGGGGATGAGGTGTCGACCCCACGTGCCGTTGATCAGGCCTGCGAACGACGCGTACCAGGCAATCGCGGCGGTGATGAAGCCGAAACTGCCGGCCACCTGAAAGAGCTCCTCGGACTGCGCGAAGTTTGCGGCAGTGAACAGAGTGAAGGTAGTTGTCGCACTCGTGAACGCCGCCAGCAGGACGCCCGTGATGCGGAGCGTCGCAATCGTCAAGTAGAACGTGAGAACTGCCCACGGTAGGTTGAACAACCCGTTGGCTATATGTATTTGGTCGGGGGGCAGGTCGGGGAGGACGGCCATCCCATATATCGCGAAGGCGACCCAGAAGGCGCCGTAGGAGCTGAATGCCGTGGCGCCGAACGTGCTGCCCTGTCTGAACTCGACAAGGCCCGCAATGAGCTGGATCAGGCCACCGAAAAAGAGCGCGACAGGAAATATCGCCGGAGTCAGTGAGGGGTCGACACCGACGTAGAAGAAGCTCAGCATGAACGTGGTGGTCCCGAATCCGGCCAGTCCCAACGGGGCGGCATCCGGCCTCGACACAGGACGAGTAGGCGCAGGCATGACAGTCTCCCGCCGTGAAGGTGTCCGGCCTGTCAGGCAACTCCGGGCAGCGCAGAAGACACCGCTCTCAACAAGAGCATGCGTTCGCGGGCCGGGACCGGCAACCGGAGAGCCCCGGTTCCGGCATGATCTGCCGGAACCGGGGCGGGGTGTCACGCGTGCAGCGTGATGGCCCGGCTGTTGTAGGCCTCCACCCGCAGCGCCGGATGCCGCGATTCGAGTGCCCGGGACGGCCAGGACAGCTGGACGGTCCTCGACTCGCCGGGCAGCAGCCACAGATAGTTGTCGCTGTACAGCGTCGGCAGCACCCGGCGCCCGTCCGCCTCGTCGGCCAGCAGGGACAGCCGCACCATGGCTGCCACGGCCGGACCCTGGTTGCGTACGGTCGCCGTCAGTTCATGCCGGCTCCCCGAGCGGGAAACCCGCGTGATCGCTCCGGACAGCTTCACCTGCCGCGCCTCGTTCAGAGCACGCATCGCCGCCGGTTCGCGGTAGCGCCAATAGGTGTTGCGGGACACTTCCCTGCCGCGCGCGTCCCGCAGCGTCAGCCGCATGAGGTGCAGGTCGGGCAGGTCATCGGTCCAGCCGGCGTGGAAAGCCCCGGTCGTGGTGGCGCGTGCCACGTCCACTCGAGCCGTGCGGCTCCTGCCGAGCTCCCGGCCGGACAGGTCGTACAGGCGCGCGGTGACGGTGGCACCCTTCAGATCCGCCGCCGTGTGATTGACGGCGATGACCTGCCAGTCCAGCGGATCGGCCTGGACGTGAAGCGGCTCGCAGGCCGAACGCGCGCCGTAGTAGGTGCCGTTGACGTCGAAGTCGTAGTCGTACGTCTGCCAGACGGTGCTGTGCCAGGCCGGGTGGGACATCCACAGCATCAGGCCGGTCGCGTTGTCCCAGAGGTTCGCGTTCCATGCCTCGAACATGGCTCGCGTGTTCTCGTAGTTGACGAACTGGGCCTTGCGCGCGAAGTCGTCGAGGTTCTCGACCTCGCCCAGGCGGCTCTCCACGGCCGACTGGTAGTTCCGGGGCGCCTGGTTCCCGCGTTCGCTCCAGTCGTGGTAGTACCACGCTCCGCGAATGGGCCACTCCGGCTCATCGCCCACCATGTTGCGCATGCTGGCCGCCGTGGAGACGACCGGCATCCCGATCTCGGTGTGGAAACCGAAGTCCTTGCTCCCGTACGTCATCGGGTCGAAGTACTTCTCCGGCTCCACCCAGCCGTAGGGGCCGCCGCCGGTGACGATCCCGCCGGCCGAGTTGTTCTGGTAGAGCAGACCGGGGACCTGGTCCTCGACGGCTTCGCGCATCCCCTTGTCGATCTCGGCCGGGGGGTTGCCCTCGTTCGCTCCGCACCATACGGCCACGCACGGATGGATCCGGTAGCGCAGTACGGTGTCGCGGGCGAGGGAGTTGAACGCCTCACGGTCCGGCGGATCCATGCCCCAGGCGTTGGGGAAGTCGTTCCACACCAGGATGCCGTGCCGGTCGCAGGCCGCGAAGAAGTCCTCCCGGTTGCTGGTGCCGACCCAGTTGCGGATCATGGTGAAGTTCATGTCGCGGTGCATCCGCACCGCCGCGTCCATGCGCTCAGGGGGCATTCTGCGCAGCAGCTCGTCCCAGCCCCAGTTGCCGCCGCGGGCCAGCACGCGCACGCCGTTGACGCTGATCTTCAGCGGGTCGGGGGTGTTCGAGACCGACTTGACGTCCGTCCAGGTGTCGCCGTCTTCGGACACCTGGATCACGTACGTCTTCGGGTAGGCCGGCTCCCAGACGATCGCCACCCGGTCGACATGGTGCACGGCGCCCAGGTCCACCTGGATCCACTGGTTGTCCTCGTACTGCGACGACCACCGGGTGCCCGCGTCGCCGTCCGTGGCGTGCGCGGCCGGGTGGTCGGCCTCCTGCGTGGAAGCCGTCGCCGTCTTGTGCAGGGCGAGGTCGGTGCCGGGGTCGGAGCGGTCGACGACCGCCAGGGACCACAGCGAGTTGCCCCAGCTGGTGTTGCGCAGTCCGCAACTGATGCGGACGTAGCGGGCGCTGTGCCGGTCGAAGTCCTCGACCTGGAGGCTGGCGTTGCCGTTGTTGAACGGCAGCGGCACCGCGCCGTTGTCGACCGACATCACGTCGGTCCACTCGGAGCCGTCCGCGGACACCTGCACCACGAACGACTTGGCGTAGGCGCGCTCCCACGCGAGGTCGACCCGGTCGAAGGACTGCACGGAGCCCAGGTCGACGCTGATCCACTGGTCGTCCTCGTAGGCCGAGGACCACCGGGTGCCGGGGTCGCCGTCGGTGACGTTGGCCGGGCCGTGACCGTCCTCGTCGGCGCTGGAGGCGTCGGCCGGAGCATGCAGGGCGAGGTCGGTGGTGGGCAGGGTGGTGTCGAACACCGACAGACCCCACAGGGAGCTGCCCCAGGAGGTGGCCCGGGTCAGGCACTTGATGCGGACGTGCCGCGCCTGCTGCCGCTCGAAGGTCAGGGACTGCGTGTAGGAGTTCTCGGACGCCGAGAACGGCAGCGGCACGTGGTACTCGTAGCCGAACTGGCGGATGCCGAAGCGGGTGGTGCGCCGGTCGCTCTCCTCGCCGTCGACCGCCACGGTGAGCGTCAGGTCGTGCAGTTCGGGCTCGCCCAGGCCGTTGGGCCACCACAGCTTGGGCTTGTGCAGCCGCAGTTGCCGGAAGGCGTCAGGGGCGAAGACGACGTCGAGGCTCCGGCCGGCGGGCACGGTGACGACCCGCGACACCCGGACGCCGCCGAAGACCGCGGTGACCGTCGCCCTGTGGTCGGTGGAGTCGGCGTTGCGCACGGGGACGACCACCGTCAGCTCGGCGACCGACACGTCCGGCAGATCGGGCAGCAGGGTGTCGACACGGGCGTCACCGATCACGACCTGCCCCGTGGACCTCAGCCGGACATGGTTCCATATGCCCGCCGCGCGGTCCCGGACGGCCGGCATCCAGTCCCAGCCGGAGGACGCCAGATAGGTGGGGGAGTTGAGGTTCATCTGCGGGGCACCCGCGTCCACCCAGGCCTCACCCAGCGGGCCCTTGTCGCCCGGGCTGCCCGGCACGGGCATCGGCGAGATCTTCACCGCGAGCGCGTTGGCGCCGTGTCCGGTGATCAGTCCGGTCACGTCGTAGGAGGCACGGGCGAAGGGGTACGTCAGGTCCCCGACACGGCTGCCGTTGAGCCACACGTCCGCCTGGTGGTTGACGCCGTCGAACTCCAGCCAGATCCGTCGGCCGGATCCGGTGCGCAGCCCCTTCGGCAGCTCGAAGTCCCGCTTGTACCACCAGGAATGACGCGACAGGGCTTCGGGGATGTGCAGGTTGTTGAGCCCCGTCACGGGATCGGGCAGCTTGCCCTGCTCCACCAGTGAGCCCAGGACCGTGCCCGGCACCGTGGCGGGCAGCCACCGGCTCGTGTCGACGGACGGCTTGGACAGCCCGGCGCCGTCCTGGCCGGCCCAGTCGTCAAGGGTGAGCCGCCAGCCCGACTCCACCGGGACCGTGCCGTCGTCGGACACGGTCAGCCGGGGTGCCTTCCCGTGCTGGGTGCCCCACTCGGTCCAGCCCGTCGCCGAGGGGCGCCGTCCCTGGGCGATGCCGTACACCTCGAAGCCGTTGAGCCCCAGCGGCAGGGGACTGGAGCGCTTGAGCGAGGTCATGCGGATCCAGCGCGCCGACACCCGGCGGGGAAGCTGGACGTCGACCTCGCCCCCGGTGCCGGCGGTGGTGCGGTACACGCTTGTCCACGACTCACGGTCCAGCGAGGTCTCCAGCACGAAGTGCAGCGCGTAGGCGGACTGGATCTCCTTGCCCGTGGTGCCGCTGTGCGGGTTTCCGCTGGTGGGGGGAGTGAACACCGGGTCGGAGGCGTCCGCCTCGAAGATGAGGCGAATACGGTCGACCTCGCACACGGCCTGGAGGTCGACGGCGATCCACTGCGGGTCGCCGTCCTCGGCGCGCCAGCCGCTGCCTCGGACGCCTCGGGTGCCCAGGCGGTCCACCACGAAGGAGCCGGGCGTGGGGGCGTAGGCCGTCGAGGAGACGGAAACGGGCCGGTAAAGGGCGAGTTCGGCCGGTGAAGCCGGCGCGCCCGGTGCGGCGACGGGAGCTGCCGCGGCGGGCGTGGTGGTGAACGCGGCTCCAGGGCCCAGCCAGGCCAGCAGAGCGGAGCCCGTGGTGACGATGGACCGCCGCGAAGGATGGCGCGACGTACCCGACTGATCTGTCATGAACTTGAAGTCCCATCGAAAAAAGAACCGCCGGCAGCGCGACCGGACATGCCCCCGCGCCCCCTGCCCCGAAACGGCATGACAACGTTGCCAAAGGTTCTGGTGGGTTACGCCTCTGTGTCAAGAGCCTGGCTGAGATTGCTGTGGGGGTGGGGTGGCTGACGTGGCTGTCGTGCAGCGGCTTCGCCGGGAGGCGGGCTGGTCGCGTCACACCGCGTAGCACCCGGCGGGCGGTGCGGCGCACGCCTGGCGCCACGGCGGGCCATCGGCGCCGAGAGCGCGACGGGCGACAACTGGAAGCGACCCAGGATGGCGGGTGGCTGCCGATGGAATACGTTCGGGTGGTACCGCTCGACGACCTCTATGGTTGCGAACTCGACCCATGGCCCTGCGTGGATGTCCCTCACGAATTCGCCGGGCGGCTCCGGCCGGGGCCCGGGATTGGGCGACGGACGGATCGCATGACGACTCTTCACCGAGCTGGGCCTCAGGCCGAGCAAAAGGAAACACGACGAGGTGGTTTCTGAAGGTGCTGCCGCAGGGGGTTGGCGTCAGCCATGAGATCGCGTTCGCCGAAGGATCGGTTCTCTCGTCGGCTCACGCACCGTCGCGCGATCAGATCGCCCTCGACAACGCGGCGTCCGATCGAGTGGTGTTGGCGGTGGATTTACCGGTCGCTTCAGGGATTGCCGCCGTATCGGCCTGGATTGGGCCGGTGCCCTGTTCGGCCGGGCGGGGGACCTCTCCGCTCCAGAGGTACCCCGCCCGGCCGGGGCGCGCGCCGACCTCCGTCCCCACGGTGCGGCGCGAGCAGGCCGGTCGTCCCGTCGCCCGTCGGACGGCGCGGCCTGGTCTTGAGGTGAGTCCTGGCTGGTCAGGCCGGGACCGTCGGATCCATTCGAACTGCGGAGATGTCGATGATCAGCGACATCCTGTCGTCGACGAGTGCGAGTCCTGGTCCGGTCGGCGCATTCCAGGTGAGCCCCCAGTCGGACTGGCTCAGGGTGGCTTTGCCTCGGAAACCGACCCGGTACTTCCCACGCCCGTCTTGAGCTCCTCCGCCGAACTCCAGGTCGACGGGGACAGGTAGTTCGACGTCTCTTATCCTGAGGTTTCCGTCGAGGCGGATGGCTTCGTCACCTGCACCGGTGATTCCGATCGACTGGAACGTCATCAAGGGGTACGTGGAAGAGTCGAAGAATGCGGGGCCCTTGAGGTGCGCGTTCCTCTCGCGATCACGTGTGTCGAGGCTTTCGGTCTGGATGCTCATGTACGCCGCGCTGCGGGAAGGGTGCGTCCCGCCGAGCTTGAGGATCCCTTCGAAGGAATTGAACCTCCCGCGGACGTCGAAGAAGACGGCATGCCGAACGGAGAACCCGATCACACTGTGTACCGGGTCGATGATGTAGACACCTTTCGGCGCGTGGAACGGGCTCGCGAGGGAGAGCCTGTTCCGGCTGCGGTCTTTGAGCATGTCGAGCTGCTTCTTTCGGTATGTAACTCTCGCATTCCCCCTTTTCGCCCTTCACGAGGGGGATCTCTCGCGGAGACGTGCTTGGAGCATCCTGCAACGTCGTCTTCACCAAGAGAGACCAGGCAGCGGCCGAACTTGTGACACGCGGCCGGACGGAATGTCGAGCTGTGACCTTCGGCCAGGTCGGTCACCCGCATGAGCTGCCCATGTCACAGATCCACCACGTGTCCGGTCATCACTGAGATGTGACAGATCAAGGTCCGGTCAGGGTAGGCCTCACGTGCGCGGAGAAGCGGGCGGTGAAGCGCGTGGAGCAAGTGGACTGAGGTGATTGGCCATGAACGAGGAGAGCGTGCTGCATCCGGGTCTGATCGTCCCTGTCGGGCACGTCGAGCCCGTGGCGAGACGTATCCGGGGGGAGATCGACGGCCGCGTCGTCTTCGACACCCGGCGTGCGCTGTACGTATGGGAGTGGCCCGCGTATCCCCAGTTCAGCATCCCGGCCGAGGATCTGGTCGGGGGCGTGCTCATCGACGACGACCATGCCGAGGAGCGCGGCGCCTGGCCCGCCCGGCGGCACTCCCTGCACGTCGGATCCCAGGTCCGCGAGGGTGCTGCGTGGGTCTGGGACGACGGCGCTCCGGAGCCACTGCGCGGTACGGTCCGTTTCGAGTGGGAGGCGCTCGACGCCTGGTTCGAGGAGGACGAGCCGGTCTTCGTGCACCCCAGGAGCCCCTACTCCCGGGTGGACGCGCTGCGTTCCTCCAGCAGTGTCCGTGTGGAGGTGGACGGGGTCGTACTGGTGGACGCGCCGTACTGCGTGAAGCTGTTCGAGACCGGCCTGCCGACCCGTTACTACGTTGACCGTTTGCACGTCGACCTGACCCGGCTGCGTCCGTCGGAAACGGTGACCAGTTGCCCGTACAAGGGGACGACGAGCGGTTACTGGTCGTTCGACAGCGAGGTCGCCACCCACGAGGACATCGCCTGGGCCTACGACTTCCCGACGGCTCACGCCCAACGGATCGCGGGCCTGATCGCGTTCTACAACGAGCACGTCGACCTGTACGTGGACGGCACGCTGCTGCCACGCTCCACCGAGCGACCGCAGGCAGGAGCGAGCGGTCCTGCGCGTTGACCGTGCGACATCACCTGCACGCCCCTGGAAAGGCACCCAGCCGCCTCTTCGTGCCACCGGCTTGACCGAAAGGGTGAATGTGCCGGTGGCACGGCGTGTCGCGGTCGCGTCGCCCGCACGCTTCGTTCGGGAACGGGAGCGGGGTCGTGGCGACCCCGGAACCGGTACGAGGGCGACAGCAGGGGGCGGATGTGGTGGGGCGGCAGCGACCTACTTCGTTGCGGGACAGGGCGCGCTATCTCTTCGACAGGACTCTGGCACGCAGCACGGGCGCGCTGCTGGGCTGGCTGGCCGCGTGCTGCCTCGCCGTCGTCCTGCCGGTGAGCGCGCTGATGGTGTGGACCGACCCCGCGGCACCGCGGACCCTGGCCGGACGGCTCACCGCCGTGTGGCGCACCAGCGCGGAGACCCTGCGTCTGGGCGGTGTCACGGGCGCGCCGCTGCGGATGCTGCTGGCGGGGCTGCTCGGGCTCATCGCGCTGCTGTGCGTGTCCACGCTGATCGGCGTCATCACCACCGGGCTCGGCGACCGACTCGCGGAGTTGCGCCGCGGCCGCTCCACGGTGCTGGAACAGGATCACGCGGTGGTACTCGGCTGGTCCGACCAGGTGTTCACGGTCATCGCCGAGACGGTCGCGGCCGCGGCGGGCCGCCGGCGCGGCGTTGTCGCCGTGCTGGCCGAGCATGACACCGCCGAGATGGAAGCGGCCCTCACGGCCGTCCTCGGCGTCGTCGGCAAGGCCCGGCTGGTCTGCCGTACCGGCTCACCGGCGGACCCCCAGGCGCTGGCGCTCGTGACACCTGCCGCGGCCCGTTCGGTGCTGGTGCTGCCGTCCGAGGACGCCGGCGCCGACCTGGAGGTCGTCCGTGTCCTGATGGCTCTGCGGGCGCTGCTCGGAGCGCAGACGGGGCCGCCGGTGGTCGCGGCGGTGCGCGACGACCGGTTCCTGCCGGCCGCGCGGCTGGCGGCCGGGCCACGCGGCACGGTGCTGGAGACGGACCTGACCACCGCGCGGCTGCTGGTGCAGTCGGCGCGGCGCCCCGGGCTGTCCGCGGCGCTGCGTGACCTCCTCGACTTCGCCGGTGCGGAGTTCCACGTCGTGGACGTCCCGGAACTGACGGGATGCTCGTACGCCGACATCGCACTGCGCTTCGAGGCGTGCTGCGTCGTCGGATTCCTGCGGGCGGGCGGCCGGTCCGCCCTCACTCCCGCACCGGGCACCCTCCTCGAGGCGGGAGACCGACTCGTGGTCGTGGCGTGCGACGAGCGGGCGGACCCGCCGCTCGACTGCCGCGAGCACGTCGACACGTCGCTCGTGATGGTCCCCGCGTCCCGGCCGCCGGCCCCGACGCGGATGCTGCTGCTCGGCTGGAACCGCCGAGCACCCCTGCTCATCGACATCCTGCGCCGAACCTCACCGCCGGGATCCGTCGTGGACGTCGTCACCGACCCGGACCGCGGACCGACCGCAGGCCCGGCGGAACACCTTGAGGACGCGGAGCAGCCCCGGAGCGGCCCCGCCTCCGAACGGCTGACGGTGAACCGTCACACGGGCGACCTGGCACGCCCCGAGTTCCTGCGCGTCCTGGACGTGTTCGGCTACAACAGTGTCGTCGTCCTCGGCCCCGACGAGGGCACCGGTACGGAGCGGCCCGACGACCGGACCCTGCTGACGCTCCTGATGCTGCGGGCATGGGAGGAGGAAGCGGGCCGTGCCCTGCCCGTCGTGGCGGAGCTGCGCGACCCCCGCAGCCGGGCGCTGGCCCCGCTCGGCCCGGCGTCCGACGCCGTGGTCCGCGGCGAACTGACCGCACTGCTGATGGCGCAGATCTCCCACAGCCCTGAGCTGGCGACGGTGTTCGACGAGATCTTTGCCGCCAGAGGAGGCGCACTGGCTCTTCGCCCGGCGCCGCACTACGTCAGGGCCGGCGTGGAGACGCCCTTCGCGACGGTCGTCGCGGCAGCCCTGGAGCGCGGGGAGTGCGCCCTCGGATACCGAGCCGTCGCACAACCCGGCTCGCCGTCGCACGGTCTGCGTCTTTGTCCCGGCAAGTCGCAACGGCGGGTGTGGGACGCCCGGGACGAGATCCTGGTGCTGACGTCCGGCTCCGTCACGACCGGCGTCACGGAGGGCGGCGGACCCGGACTGCCCGGCATGCGAGGGGAAGCCGCCGGGCCCGGAAAGCCCGGAACGAAGGGGCGGGCCGCACAGGACTCCGACCCACGTGAGCCACACTCGCGTGATCCCAGGGATCGCCGGGGCGCGGACCACGACCGTGAAGGGGGCGGATCACCGACCGCCGCCCCGCAGACCTGACGGGCTCCGCGTGGCCGTGCCTCCGGCGCACCGGCGCGGCACTGCACACCTGGCCTTCCCCGACGACCCCGACGACCGGCTGACCCGCCGGCCAGGCGACCGCCCGCTCGGGCGCCGTCGTCCTCGGCCGGCGGCCAGGAGCGCGGCATGGCGCTGGTCCCCACGTCCGCCCTGGCTTACGACGACGTGTGGCACGTGGCGGGGATGCGCGGCACGGGCGGAGCTGGCGGCGCACGGCGTGACGGTCAACGCGGCGGAGCCGGGGGCGGCCCTGGCTGTCCCCGTCGGTCGGACGGGCAGACCACGGAGGTCGCCGCCCTCGTGGAGTACCTGGTGAGCGAGGAGGGCGGGTCACGGGTGCCGCCTTCGACCTCAACGGCGGTACCCACATGCGCTGACCGACGGGGCGGATCCACCGGGACCGCTCGCACCGGTCACCGTTCTCGGCGAGCACCAGCCCTCAGGCCACCCCGTCTCCCGACGCCAGGCCTCCGGCCGCCGCCGGGGGCGTGCTCGTCCCCTCGCGGGCGCGGATGACACTGATCACGGTGTCCGTGGTGCGCTCCAAGTGGCTGCGGCGATCGGACAGTCGGGCCTTCGAGCTGATGTAACTGCGCGGTCCGACGTGGGTGGCCGGGTCGAGACGGTGGACGGTGACCTTCCCGGCGCGCAGGGCCCGGTTCCAGCTGCTGTAACGGCACAACGGCCAGCGTTGCGGGAAGATCCAGGTGCCGGCCCGCTCGATCCGGTCGTTGGCGCTGGTGAGCCGATACAGGTGCTCGGCGCGGGTGATGTCGTTGGCGCCGTTGTGGAATCCGCCGATCGTGAGCAGCAGGAGCGGGGCGCGCAACGTGGTGTGCAGTTCGTCGACGGCACCGGTGGCGACCTGGGCGCCGCCGCTGTAGCTGAGCAGCACCACGGGGACGCCGCTGCGCGGCCGGTAGCCGGCGAGCCGGAGCTGTGTGGCGATCTGACCGCCGACGGCGCGGTTGTACAGGGGCCGGTACCGGCGGTCCGCGGCGACGAAGATCTGCATCACGTTGTGCAGGAACAACAGCAGGCCGGCGTGGCGGCGCAGCCACGCCCACACCGGCCGGTCGGCGAGCGGGTGCGCCAGCGGCGAGTAGGGCTGCACCTGTCCCAGGACCCGCAGTTCCGGCGCCCTGGTGAGCAGGGCCCTGACCAGTTCGCCGCCGTCCCGGCTGTCGCGGATGCGGCGTTTGCCGATGCCGTCCAGGTAGACCAGGTACGCGGCCGGAGGGGCGTCGGGGGACGCGCCCCGCGCGTAGGGGGTGCCGTCCGGGAGTTCGGCGGTCGGCGTCCGCCAGCCGGCGCCGTACACCAGCACCTCGTAACGGGCGAGCAGCGCCTCGGCGATCAGGGCGACACCGATTCCACCGCCGGCCCAGAGCAGCAGTTCGTTCATGCGACCGCCTCCGGCGTTCGGGGCGCGCTGAGCCGTGCGACCAGCCGCCGGACGGCTTCCACGGCGAGTCCGAGTCCGACTCCGGCGACGGCCAGGCACTCGGCGGCTCTCCACCAGTCGAGGCCGGTCGCCGCGGCGAAGGGTCCCGTCAGCGTCACCCCGACCCCTACGAGGAGCAGTAGGTGGAACAGCGGTCCGAGCAGGGGGAACGCGAGTACGGCAGCGAAGAGGAGCGGCGCAACCAGGCCGGGGGTCCACAACAGGCCGTCGACCGGCGCCGGAGCGGGCAGCACGAGGTCGGCCAGGGTCCACGCGGTCAGCGGCCACAGCGCGAACACGACCGCCTCGACGACGCCACCCGTCAGCAGCAGGCTGATCAAATGGGTCCGCGACACGCCAGGGCGGCGTACCGCCAGGGGCACGAGGCGCCCGGCGGCCTCCGAGACTCCGGCGAGCAGCAGCAGGATGACGACGACGGGTGACATCACTCGGCCTCGCTGTGACGGATCAAGGGCAGCCGCAGCCGGACCCGGCGGCCGACCGGAGCGGACACCCGCAGATGGCGCTCGAGTTCGTCGGCGGCGCGCCGGTAGCCGCCCGCGTCGTGCTGGGCCGTCCGCAAGGTGGCCGCGGCCGCCCGGAACCGGGGTTCGTCGAGCAGACGCCGGGCGAGGGCGCGTACGGAGTCCTCGGTGACGTCGTGGTTGCGCATCGGCAGACCGGCGCCGAGCTCGGCCACGCGACGGGCCACCAGCGGTTGGTCGGCGCCTTGGGGAACCACCAGCATTGGTACCCCGGCGTACAGGGCCTCGTTGACGCTGTTCATGCCGCCGTGTGTGACGAACAGGGCCGCGCGGTCCAGCACCTGGAGCTGCGGCACGGAGCGGCGGGCGGTCACATGGGCGGGCAACGGGCCGAGCGCGGCGGGATCGGTGTGCCCGGTGGAGATGATCACGGTGCCGCCCAGCGGGGCGAGCGCGGTGGCGAAAGCGCGCAGCATCCTGGGACCGGCGTCGAACAACGTGCCGAGCGAGGCGTACAGCACCGGGTCGCGCAGGTGCTGGAGGGGGAAGGACGGGTCGGCCGGCCGGGCGCCGATGCTGGGGCCGACGAAGTGGTAGGAGGCGTCGATGTCCTCGGTGCCGGGCTGGAACGCTCGCGAGGTGTAGACCAGGTTGAGGGCCTGA
Source organism: Streptomyces sp. NPDC086077 (assembly GCF_040686175.1). Lineage (NCBI taxonomy): Bacteria > Bacillati > Actinomycetota > Actinomycetes > Kitasatosporales > Streptomycetaceae > Streptomyces > Streptomyces sp. NPDC086077. The sequence continues at coordinate 30,410 of NZ_JBFBJT010000078.1, forward strand.
CGGAGGTTTCCCAGGTCCAGCGGGGGCAGTGTCCTGGTGTCGTAGCGGCGGCGTAGCTCCAGACGTGCCCGAAGGTAGCCCCGCACGTTGCGGGTGTGTGCCGCTGCGGAGGCCAGCAGCGCCCACGAGGCGCTGGTGGGGCTGGGCACACTCCGGTTGTACGCGAACGTCGTGAACGACGACGCGGCCGGCACTCCGAGCTCGCGGGCGGCGATCGCTCCCCACGGACAGGCGTTGTCGTGGACGATCAGGTCGGGCCGGATGCCGCGCAGGTCGGTCAGAACGGTGGGGAGCACCTGGACGGTCGTCCGGGCGAGCGCCTCCATCAGCGTGACCGGCATCGGGGGGTCGGGCATCGCCTGGTCGCCCCCGGGGCAGAGGTACACCGCCGCGCCGGCGGCCTCCATCTCCCCTTGGAACGCGGGCCAGGTGTGGTACGTGACGCGGTGGCCGCGCCGGACGAGTTCGGCGACGATCGGCAACGTCGGGTTGATGTGGCCGTGCATGCCGATGTTGAGGAAGGCGAGGGTGCTCACTGACCGCCTCCCCGGACGAAGGGGGGCGGCGGCTCGCTGGGGCCGGCTGGAGGCCCGCCTGGACCGGTCCGTGCACCGCCCGGGCTGGTGGGTGCCGCCGCCGGGTGGATCGAGGTCGTGCCCGGGGGGTGCGACGCCGCGTCTGGGCGGGGCGCTCCCGCCGCCCCCGGGTCGATGAATGCCGCCGCGCCCGGGCCGGCCGATGCTGTGACGGGGGCGTCGACCCGGTACAGGCCCGGGCCGTCGATGCGGAGAGTGTCCAGGAAGTGCCCCGCCGTCCGCGCCGCGGTGCTGATCAGCCGCTGGGTATGGCCGAAGTCCCAAGGGGACGGCCACGTCTCGATGCCGGTCGGCAGCAGCACGGTCGGGATGTGCCGGGACACCTCGTGCAGGTCGCGCTGGATCTGATGGTGCAACAGCAGCAGGCCGGCCCTGGCCGCGATGGCGCTCGCACGCCGCCGCGGGATGTCCGGGCTCAAGGGCGAGCTCTCCGGCCCGGTGGACAGCACCACGACGCTGGCCGCACCGGCCTGCAGGGCCGCCATTACCGGGACGTACGCGACCACGCCGCCGTCGACGAGGGTGCGGCCCTCGCGGTCCACCGGGGGCAGCATCCCGGGGATCGCCGCGCTGGCCAGCAGCGCGGACTGGAGGTCCCCGTGGTCGAGCAACGCCGGAGCGCCGGTGGCGAGGTCCATGGCCACCGCGGTGAACGGGACGGCCAGCTCCTCGATCCGGGAGGGCAGCCCGGACCCGGCGATCAGCCGACGCAGGCCCCGGTCGTTGAAGAGGCTCACCCGTGACGACGCGTAGCCGAAGGGGTACACGTCGCGGCGACGCAACTGCGACCACACGTTGTCGAGCCACGGAGCGGCCTCGTCGGGGTGCGCCGCCGCGATGGCGCCGTTGAGGGCACCCACCGAGGTGCCCACGATCATGTCCGGGGCGAAACCGCGCCGCTCCAGCGCGTACCCGACACCCACATGCGCCGCCCCGAGGACGCCACCGGCGCCCACCACCGCCGCCACGGGCCGGGGCAGGCCGCTCAGGCCCACCGGCACCGAGTCCGTGTCGGTGGGGAGTGTCGAATCAGGAGGCGTCCCTTGGTCGCCGCTCTCCGTGTCACCGGCACCGAGAGTGTGGTGTACCCATGGTGCCGGTCTCTGGTCACGCGGAAGCCTCATGTCACTTCACGCACCTATTGGATTCGTGCACCAGCCGAGAATCGGGCGGAGCCCTGATCGCCGGACGCGAATTTCTCCACCCCGTATCCCTGCGACCCGTATCCCTACAAAAGGGTATTCCCCGATTCGGTGACCGCGCTCGTCCTGGCCGCTCGTCACGGCGCTGCCGGCGGCCCGCCGGCCGCCCCGGGCGCTCGTCGGAAGGACTCAGCAGCGTCACCGAGCACGTGCTTGGCGCCTGACCGGCGGCGGGATGGCCTGCTCGGGGCGTCTCCTGCGCGCCCGACCCCTGGACCGAGTGCTCACGCTACCCGGCGCTGCGGGGGCAAAGGTGATCTTCGTGTCGTCGTAGGTGTGGCTTCCTTCGCCGGGGAGTACGGGGCACCCGACGCCGGACAGCGCAGGGACCTGTTCGACGAGCTCAGCGGCATCGTCGAGGCCAGTACGGCACTCGAACGCCAAGCCGTCCAACTGCTCTGACCCAGGGCACTCTTCGGTGCGGATGGCCCCGGCACGGTGGCGGGGGCGGCCGCGCCTCGTGAGACCGCATGGCATCAGGTGGCACCGAGGGGTGCTACCTGGCGCCCTGCGGTTGAGCTCGGCGCCTTCCGGTGCCATCGAGGTGCCACGTGGTGCCATCGGCTGTCATTTCGTGCGTCTCCGGGTGTGTGAGCGCGTTTGGCGCCACAGTGGCACTGGTCGCATTTCTCGCGTTCCTGCTGGTGGAGAGGGCTGCTTGGGAGGTCCATCCATAGCAGGCGCCGTTCAGGCTTGCATGTGACGCCACAGTGGTGCCATCATGGCGTCATGGACTTGACCCCGTATGTCGACACCCTTCGCCGTGAGCTTGCGGTGGCCGCCGAGGCCGGTGGGGAGGACGCCCGCGAACTGGCCGAGAGGCTGACCGCTCCTCTGGAGTCGGCGACGCGTCTGGTCATGCTGCATGTGCTTTCCGCCGCGATGGACGAGATCACCCGCGAGCTGGCCCCCGGATCGGTCGATGTGCGGCTGCGCGGGCTGGATCCTGATTTCGTGGTGACGCCGCCTCCCGGCGACAGCGGCGCGCCCGCGGAGCCGGCCGTGCCGGTGGAGGCGTTCAAGGCGTCGCCCCCGGCAGACGGCGACGAGGGCGGCACCGCACGCATCAATCTGCGTCTGCCGGGCCACCTCAAGGCGCGTGCCGAGGAGGCCGCGGCCCGCGAGGGCCTGTCGGTCAACGCGTGGCTCGTGCGAGCCGTGTCGGCCGCGGTCGAGGGTGGCACTCGGCCCTCCGCGCCGCAGAAGGCCCAGACCGTCGGGCAGAGCTTCACGGGCTGGGTGCGCTGACCCCGCACCCGCCCGCACCACTTCACCGCCGGCACCACTGCACCGCCCGCACTTCGACCCGGGCACCTCATCTCACCACTTCACCTCACCACTTCACCTCACCACTTCACCCACACCACGTCCCACCAGCGGGGACGGCCCAAGGACTCATGAGGACGGGACAGCCATGCCTACTTTCGACACTCCCGAACCGGTCGCGGCCACGGCGCACGTGGAAGCCGGTTCCATCCAGTTCATCGCAGGCGACCGTCATGACACCGTCGTCGACGTGCAGCCCCGCGACCCGAAGAAGGACCTGGACGTGCGGGCGGCCGGCCAGACCGAGGTCACGTACGCGAGTGGTGCACTGACCGTCAGGACGCCCAAGTCCAACCTGTTCGGCCGCACCGGCACCGTCGACGTGACGGTCGAACTGCCCACGGGCTCACGTGTCGACATGACCGGCGCCTGGGCGCAGGTGCTCGGCGAGGGCCGGCTCGGCGAGGTCCGTGTGAAGACCTCCTCCGGTGACGTCCGCCTTGATGCGACCGGCCCGCTGAAGCTGACCGCGTCGCACGGTTCGATCACGGTGGACCGCGTAGAGGGCATGGCCGAGATCGTCACCAGCTCCGGCAGCCTGCGTGTCGGGCACGTCGACGGGCCGGCCGTACTGAAGAACTCACACGGCACCACGACCGTCGGCGCCGCGACCGGCGAACTCCGGGTCAGCGGCGCGAACGGTGACATCGACATCGCGCGCGCCGAGGACTCGGTCACCGCGAAAACCGCCCACGGCACCCTGCGTGTGGGTGAAGTGACCCGTGGAACCGTCCAGTTGGAGACCTCCTACGGCTCCATCGAGGTCGGCATCCGCGAGGGTACGGCCGCCTGGCTCGACGTCAACTCGGGGTCAGGCCAGGTGCGTAACACGCTCACCGCGTCGCAGACGCCGCAGGAGAGCGAGGACACCGTCGAGGTCCGCGCGCGCACCCGGCACGGCAACATCGACGTCCGCCGCGCCAAGGCCTGACCCGCCCCGCCTCCTCACAGCCCAGGCCATCTCACGCTCACCACCCCTTCGAATGGGAGGGCTTCATGCCTTCTTCTGTCATGCCCACGTCCAGGCGAGGGGACGGTCACCCGTCCCCGGTCGCTGTCTCCGCAGTCGGTCTGCGCAAGTCGTACGGCGACAAGACCGTCCTCGACGGCATCGACCTGCGCATCCCGGCCGGTTCCGTGTTCGCGCTGCTCGGCCCGAACGGCGCCGGCAAGACCACCGCCGTGAAGATCCTCTCCACCCTCGTCACCGCCGACGGCGGACAGGCACAGGTCGCGGGCCACGACCTCGGCGCCGAACCGCAGGCCGTGCGGGCGGCGATAGGCGTCACCGGGCAGTTCTCCGCCGTCGACGGGCTGATCACCGGCGAGGAGAACATGCTCCTGATGGCGGACCTGCACCACCTCTCCAGGCGCGAAGGGCGGCGCGTGGCCGCCGAGTTGCTGGAGCGGTTCGACCTCACCGAGGCCGCGAGGAAGCCGGCCTCCACCTACTCCGGCGGCATGA